>NZ_DF968305.1:0-1500 GCF_001270025.1 Streptomyces azureus
GCAACGCCGTCAGTTAGGCGTGGGGGCTGTTCGTCAAGGCTGGTGAACGAGGCAGCGGAGCTGCTGTAGGAAGAGGTTGTCCTCCAAGACATCCTCACTACAGGAGCTCCGCTGTTGGGACAGGCTGCCATAACCAGGACGGTCGGGGTAGCGGCCGGGGTGTTCGCGCCGGGGCATATCGGTGAGCTGACCCGGATCATCCCGTTCGAAATGGTCGACGAGGTGCTGGCCGAGACCGGTGCGGTGCAGCGCAGGATCCGTCTGCTGCCGGCGCGGGTCACGGTCTACCTGCTGCTGGCCGGAGCGCTCTTCAACGGGCTGGGCTACCGGCAGGTGTTCGACCGGTTGCGCGCCGGCCTGTCGGACCTGGCAACGGTTCGGCCCAGCGGCAGCGCTCTTCGCCAAGCGCGACAGCGGCTGGGGCCGGCACCCATGAAAGCACTGTTCGACTTGGTGAGCGGGCCTGCGGCCACGACCGCGGGCGCCGGGCGGTGGCGGGGTTTGAGAATCGTCGCGGTCGACGGCACCCTGCTGTCGGTTCCGGACTGTCCGGCCAACCTTGCGGTGTTCAGCCGGCAGCGGCTCGGCAACGGGATCTCGGGCTATCCGCAGCTGCGTCTGGCCGCGCTGGTGGCCTGCGGGACACGTTCGGTGATCGGGGCCGTGTTCGGTCCAGCCGCAACCGGCGAGCTGGAGTACGCCCGTCGCCTGGCGGCGGACCTTCGGGCCGGGATGCTGCTGCTGGGTGACCGGAACTTCGCCGCCGCCGCGCTGCTGAACCAGATGGCCGCCACCGGCGCCGACCTGCTCGTGCGCTGCAAGGCCAACCGGAACCTGCCAACGGTGGCCCGTTGCCGCGACGGCTCGACACTGACCCGCATCGGAATGCTGACCATGCGCGTCATCAACGCCGAGATCACCATCCGCACTGCTCAGGGCACACGCACCGGCCACTACCGGCTGCTGACCACCCTCACCGACCCTGCCACCCACCCGGCCGGTGAACTCGTCCGGCTCTACCACGAGCGCTGGGAGATCGAGACGGCCTATGCGGAGCTGAAGTCCACGATCCTGGGCGGGCGCGTCCTGCGGGCACGCACCCCGGACGGCATCGAGCAAGAGGTCTGGTCCCTGCTGACCGCCTACCAGGCACTGCGGACCGCAATGACCGACGCCACCGACAGCGTCCCGGGCACCGACCCGGACCGGGCCGGCTTCACCACCGCCCTCACCGCCGCCCGGGACCAGCTCGTCCTGGCCGCCGGCGTCATCCCCGGCATCGACATCGACCTCGTTGGCACCATCGGCCGTCACGTCCTGGCCCACCTTCTGCCGGCCCGGCGGGTCCGTACCAAAGACCGCATCGTCAAACGCGCGATCTCCAAGTACAACGCACGCGGACCCGCCATCGACCGCACTACCTACAAAGCCACCATCAGCATCGCCATGCTCACGAGCGGCCCTTGACACCCCCAGCCCCGCCCTAACTGAACGGCGTTG
>NZ_DF968306.1:0-42542 GCF_001270025.1 Streptomyces azureus
GTGGTCGCGCAGGAGGTGGTGGTCGGCGTACCAGGCGGCGCCGTCGGGGCGCAGGCCGTACAGCCGGTGCACCAGCAGCTGGCGGAGGCCGAAGTCGCCTATGAAGTGGCGTTCGCAGCTCGGCCATCCGGTGTCGGTGAGGAGCCGGGAGACGTGATGGGCGGTCAGGTGATGGAGGTGACCCTGCTGGTGGTGGCGGAGCAGGACGTCCGCGCACTCCGTGTCGTGTGCCACCGACAGGTGGGTGAGGAGGTCGAGCCAGTGGGCGTGGTGCTCGGTCGGGAGCCGTACCGGTAACTGGTCGAGGATCAGCTCCCGCAGGAGCACGTCCGCGACGGGGCGTTCGAGGGTGCCGTCGCCGGGGAGCCGTAACGGGGCGTCCAGGATGTCCCGGTCGTTGGCGTCCGGCGGCATGCGGAAGGCGGCCGCGGCTTCGGCCAGGCGGACCACGGTGTGCGGCCGGCCGCCGCTCAGCCGTGCCACGGCGGCGTCGATACGGCGGCGGTTCGTGCCGCCCTCCGGCTCGGCGCGCTGCTGTCTTCGTACGGTCTCCCGGCGGAGCTGGTCACCGGTGAGCAGCGGCATCCGCAGCAGGAGCACGCCGTCGGCCAGGGGTGCCCGGTCCGCGGCTTCGTCCGTACGGCGGGACCAGGCGGGCGGGGCGCCGTCGGCGGGGCGGTACTCCGCCGGGGGCGTCACCTCATCGGGCGGCAGGCCGCCGTGCAGGAAGGCGCCGCCGTCCGGCCTGCGTGCCGTGCCGACGATGACCACGCGGTCGCGCTGCCCGCCCCGGCGGTCGGTGAGTACGGCGCGCAGCAGCTGCTCGCCCAGGGGTGACTCGGCGTGGTCCAGCAGCAGGCCCGGGCGGCCGACCCGGCGCAGCCAGCCGATGGGTGCGGCGTACGCCGCCTCCAAGTCCTCGCGCAGGGCCCGGAAGAGGAAGCTTTCCGCGACCTCACGTGCCTCGCCGCCGGCCCGGAAGTCGGCGGCGAGGATGCGCAGCCCGATCCTGGGCTGGCCGGCGGCGCCGGGATAGGCGCCGTAGATCCGGCCCAGTTCCGCTCTGCCCCGGGGGGCCAGGCTCTCGAAGAGGGCGTCCAGGAGGGCGTTGCTCACGGCCGCCGAGTACGGGTCGAGCGCCTGTCCGAGGGTGGTCAGGAGGTTTCGGATGGTGCCGCGCAGGACGCCGCGCCAGAAGTCGCCGGCGCCCAGACCGCGCAGGCGCTGCTTCTGGGGCAGGTCCTCGTACCGTTCGGCCTCCGTCGCGACCGCCTCGGGCGTGCCCTCCGCGACGCCGGTCGCGATCACGGCCAGGCCCGCGAAGAGCCGCGGGAAGGCGAACGAGCCGCCTGTCCCCTGCCAGGTGCACAACCGCCGGGCGACCTCGACCAGGGCCTCGGTCGCGGCGGAGCGGGCGTCGGGCTCCGGGTCCGCGCGGTCCGCGTACACCGGGGAGGCACAGTCCAGGTGGATCACCGGCACCTTGGCGGCGAAACGGTCCCGCACGGCGCGCAGCAGCCGGCCCTTGCCCATGCCCGGACCGCCGGTGAGCAGCACGACGGGCAGGTCGGGGCCGTAGAGCAGATCCCGGCCGGCCCCCGACGGCGCCCGCCCCAGCAGCCGCGCGAAGAAGCCCTCCTCGCCGAGGAGTTTCTCGAATCCCAGTTCTTCACACACGGACCCCCCCATGGAGTGCCTGCCCGCCCTGGAGCGGGTGACCGGTGACCGATGTGCCAGAAAAGATCCAGTGGAACACGGAACGGTCTGATCGGACAACGGGGGCTGCATGGAAGGAAGTTGGAGTTGGTCGCAGTGCCTATGCCAGCCGGTCCGACGCCGGCCACACGTACGGCAGGTCGTCGGGGACGCCGGGGAAGAGGTCCGCGTAGGCGGTGGGGTCCTTGCGCACGAGGGCCGAGCGGTGGCTGCGGTGGAAGGGGGCGTCGCCCAGCCAGGGGGGCAGTTCGCCCTCGGCGGCCAGGACGGGCTGTTCGCGGACCGGGGCGTGCGGGCGGGTCGCCGCGAGGTCGGCGACCAGGGTGGCCGCACAGCTGTCCTGGTGGCCCTGCTCTCGCCAGACGCGGCAGATCTCCAGGCCGTAGCGGACGAGTGCCTCCTCGTAGCCGGCCCACATCCGGACCGCCGGGTGGCGGCGCCAGCCGTACCCCGGGACGACCAGACCGCGCAGCACCTGCAATGCCTCGACCCGCTGTTTGCCGAGCCGGCGGCGGTCCAGGACCAGGGCCGACTCCCGGAAGCCGGGGTAGGGGAGGAAGGTCTGCACGCCGTCCCGTTCCGGTGCCTACCGTTGGGCGCGGGTCGGGCGGCGGCGGCCGAGGGCCAGAGCCAGGGCGATCATCGCGATGCCCAGGGCGAAGTGGAGCCAGTCGTCCGCGGCGTTGAGGGGGACGAAGTTGGCGTCGCTGTCGTGGCCGACGGACAGGCCGTAGATCCACAGCACCAGGTAGACGGCGCCGCCGACCAGCAGGTACGAGTACGCTCCGGCGGCCGTGCGGGCGAGGGCCAGGCCGGCGAGGCCGTAGGCCAGGTGCACGAGGTTGTGCAGGACCGAGACCTGGAACAGGCCCAGCAGCTCGGCGCCCGACTCGTGGGAGGCGAACTCCATGGAGTCGTAGTCGGTGGTGACACCGGGGATGAACCCCAGCACGCCGACCAGGAGGAAGACGACGCCCATGAGCTGGGCGGCCCGCCGCACGGGTGCCGCGGCGGCCCGGTGGGAAGTGTGTGTGGTCATGGCCGGTGGTTCCTCACTGGAGAGACAGTGTCTGTTCCGCCCAGATGGTCTTGCCAATGGGGCCCTGGCGGGTGCCCCAGCGACCGGTCAGCTGGGCCACGAGGAGCAGGCCGCGCCCGCCCTCGTCGTAGGTGCGGGCGCGCCGCAGGTGGGGAGCGGTGTTGCTGCCGTCGGAGACCTCGCAGATCAGGGTGTTGTCATGGATCAGGCGGAGCTGGATCGGCGGTTGAGCGTGCCGGATGGCGTTGGTGACGAGTTCGCTGACGACCAGCTCGGTGACGAAGACCGCGTCGGACAGTCCCCACCTCTCCAGCTGCGCCACCACGTCCTTGCGGGTCTGGGCGACCGCGGACGGGTCGTCCGGCACCGCCCAGGTGGCGACCTGGCTCGCGTCGAGCGCGCGGGTGCGGGCGACGAGCAGGGCCACGTCGTCGGCCGGGCGCTGCGGCAGCAGGTCGGCCAGCACGGAGTCACACAGGGCGTCCAGCGAGGGCGCCATGGGGGTGCCCCCTGCTCGAGCGAAGCCGAGAGCTCGGGGAAGGGCGAGGGCCTCCCGCAGCCGGTGGACGCCGGCGTCGAGGTCCCGGTCCCGGTCCTCGATCAGGCCGTTGGTGTAGAGGACGAGCAGGCTGCCCTCGGGCAGGACGACCTCGGTGGCCTCGTAGGGCAGGCCCCCCACGCCGAGCGGGGGCGCGGCCGGGACTTCCATCAGCTCGACGCTTCCGTCGGGGCTCACCACGGCCGGCGCCGGATGCCCGGCACCGGCGAAGCAGCAGCGCCGCGACACGGGGTCGTACACGGCGTAGAGGCAGGTCGCGCCCACGTCCGCCGAGGTTTCCCCGTCCTCCTCCACGCTCAGCCGGGCGACCAGGTCGTCCAGGTGGGTGAGGAGCTCTTCGCACGGCAGGTCGATGTCGGCGAGGGTGCGTACGGCCGTGCGCAGCCGGCCCATGGTCGCGGAGGCGTGCAGGCCGTGGCCGACGACGTCGCCGACGACCAGGGCCACCCGCGCCCCGGAGAGGGGGATGACGTCGAACCAGTCGCCGCCGACGCCGGCGTGCCCGCCCGCCGGCAGATAGCGCGACGCGACCTCGACCGCCGCCTGCCGGGGCAGCCGCTGCGGCAGCAGGCTGCGCTGGAGCGTGACAGCCGTGGCGCGCTCCCGGGTGTAGCGGCGGGCGTTGTCGATGCTGACCGCGGCCCTGGCCGCCAGTTCCCCGGCCAGGACCAGGTCGTCGTGCCGGAAGGTGTCGGGGTTGCGGTACCGGATGAAGAACGCGACTCCCAGCGTGGTGCCGCGGGCGACGAGCGGTACGGTCATCACCGAGTGGATGCCGAACGCCCGGATCCTCGCGGCACGGGCGGGGTCGTGTGCCAGCCACGCCGTGAAGGCCGTGTCGGTCACCTCGTGCAGGGTGGCCCGTCCGGCGCGCAGGCTCTCGTAGGGCGCCGAACCCTCCGGGTAGGAGTCCACCTGGCCGGGCGCCACGACCGCCTCCGGAGCCCCCGGCGTCACGGACCGCAGCGCTACCCGCCGCAGCAGCAGCGGCCCCTCCGCCGGAAGGGCCCGGGCGGGCGGTTCGGGTGTGTCGTCCAGCGCGGAGATCAGATCGACGCTGACGAAGTCGGCCAGGGCCGGAACGGTCACGTCCGTCAGCTCCTGGGCCGTGCGCGTCACGTCGAGCGTGCTGCCGATGCGCCGGCCGGCCTCGGCGATCAGCTGGAGCCGTTTGCGGGCCCAGAACTGTTCCGTCATGTCGTGCGCGGAGAGGCAGACGCCCCGGATCGTGCCCTCGGCGTCCCGCAGCGCGGACTCGAAGACCGACCAGGCGTGCTCGCGGGTCTCGCCCGGGGCGCGCAGATAGTTCTCCTCGTACTGCGGCTCGCCGGTGCGCAGCACCCGGGCCATGCTGCGCTCCGCCCGCGCAGCGGCCTCGTCGTCGACGATCTCGGACACACGCAGGCCCAGCATCTCCTCCTCGGTGAGCGCCATGGCCCGCTCCATGGCCCCGTTGGCCCGCCTGAGCCGGAGCCGGGTGTCGTAGATCGCCAGGGCGCAGCACGGGGACTGGGCGAAGCTCCAGCTCACGAGGGATTCGTCGAGGGCGGGCCGCGGCTGCCGGCGGGTCAGGGCGGAGAGGAGGAGCCAAGCGGGGGCGCCGGTTCCGGGCGCCCTGTGGTGGGCGAGGACCCTGACGGTCAGCTTCCGGCCGTCGTGGTGCCGGAGCGCGACGTCGCCGTTCCACCGGGGCAGTCCGGCGAGCGTGGGCAGGCCGCCCCGTACCGGGATCGGCTCGGCCAGCAGATCCGCCGCGCGGCGGCCGGTCATCTGCCGCGCCGGGTACCCGAGGAGCCGCTCGGCGCCCGTGTTCCAGCCGGTCACCCTGCCCTGCTCGTCGAGGGTGACGCGGGCGGTGAGGGACTCACCGACGAGGCCCGCGAGGGCTTCGGAGGCATCGGATTCCGCTCCGAGCGACCGGGTGGCCCGGCCGACGGTGACGGGCTGCTCCATGATCGGTCATCTCGCTCTCGCGGTGGAATCGCGGGAGAATCGCGGCCGAAGTTTCGTGGGAATGAGCGAGAATCAGCCGTAATTCCACATATATGCACTACCTCCTGATTACCCGATTGTGGCGGGTCTTACCGTGTCGCCACCGGCCCGGCCCGGTGAGCCTGCCGCCGCCCTGCCCGGGTAACCGGTCCCCCATGGGCGAGATCCTGGTGGGCACGTGTTCCTGGACCGACCGGGCCCTGGTCGGCAGCGGCTGGTATCCGGTGGGGCGGCGGGACGCCGAGGGGCGGTTACGGCACTACGCCGAGCGGTTCCCGGTCGTCGAGGTAGACGCCTCGTACTACGCGCTGCCGAGCGAGCGGAACAGCCGGCTGTGGGCCGAACGGACACCGGACGGGTTCGTGTTCGACGTGAAGGCGTTCTCGCTGCTGACCGGGCATCCCACCCGGGAGGCGGCGATGCCGGGCGGACTGCCGGCCGATCATCGGGACCCCGCCGTGCTCGACGAGGTATGGGCGCGGTTCGTGGCCGGGATCGAGCCGCTGCGGCGGGCCGGGCGGCTCGGGAGCGTGCTGTTCCAGTTCCCGCCGTGGTTCCGGCCGGGGGAACGGGCGGAGGCGTTCCTCCGGGAGTGCGCCGAGCGGACCCGCGGGTGGCCCGTCGCTGTGGAGTTCCGGCATCCCTCGTGGTGGGAGCCGGGCCGGGAGGAGGCGACGGGCGTGCTGCTCGCCCGGTACGGAATGGCCGCGGTCGCCGTCGACATGACGCAGGCGCTGCCCTCCTCGATGCCGCCCGTCACCCCTGTCACCTCGCCCCGGCTGTCCGTCGTACGGTTCCACGGACGCAGCACCGCCTGGGGGACCGGCAGCAAGGAGGACCGGTTCCGGTACGGGTACGGCGAGGACGAACTCGCCGAGTGGCTGCCCCGCGTGCGCCGGCTGGCCGAGCGCACCGAACAGGTCCACGTCCTGTTCAACAACTGCTGCGGTGACGCCGCCGTCCGTGCCGCGGAGTGCATGACGCGGCTCCTCGGCGGCGACCGGCCGACGGCGGCACCGAGGGTCCCTAGGGCACGATCCGCACCTGCTTCGACACCGTCACCTGGTCCACGTCCGACACCCGCACGGTCGTCTTCATCGTCCAGGTCCCGGCGAGGGGGAGGTTGACGGAGTTGGCGCTCCAGTAGCCGCCGACGTCGGTGAGTCCGGCGTCGATCGGGCCGACCTTGCGGGAGGACAGGGTGAAGGTGATGCGTACCTCGGGGACGACGACCAGCCCCTTGTCGGCGCCGTAGACCACGGCCTGGACGCCGTTGTCGCCGACGCGGGCCGGGTCCAGGGTGACCTGCACTGTGCCGCGGCCGGACAGGGTGCCGGCGCTTCCGCCCGTGTCGAAGGGCACCGTGACGAGGGTGATGGGCGGCAGCGCACCCGCCGGGGACCGCTGCGCGGCCTCGGCCTGCGCACGGCCCGGCAGCGTGGCGGTGAGCAGTGTGGTGATCAGCAACACCACGGCGGCGACAGCGACTTCGACGAGGACGGAGCGGCGCAGCCCGCGCCGCCGGGTGTCCTCTTCGCAGGACCCTGGAGCCGGCTCCGACACCCCCGACGGCCCCTGCCGTTCCTCCGGCGCTTCCGGCTTCTGCGGTTCCCCGGGCTCCCCGGCTTCACCTGCCGCGCCGGATGCCCCGGACTCCCCCGGCCCCTCCGGCTGTACCAGTGCCCCCACGCCGACCGGCTGCGGGACCCGTTCCGGTACGGCCGTCCGGGCGGTGGCCGCCGGGACCGCGAGGCGGGCCGTCCACCGGCGCGAGTACCCGGCCGCCAGCAACAGCGCGGTCACCGCGACCAGTTTGGCCAGCAGCAGCCGGCCGTACGACGTGCCGGTCAGCGCGGCGAGGGAGCCGAGGCCTCGCCAGGACTGGTAGAGGCCGGTGACGGCAAGGACGGTCACCGAGGCGAAGGCGATACGGGAGAAGCGGGGCACGACCTCCGTCAGGGCGTCGACGGAGGCCCGGCGCAGGGTCAGGAGCAGCGCCACGAGGCCGCCGAGCCAGACCCCCGTCGCCACCAGGTGCAGCACGGACGACGCCATCGCCACCGGCACCTGGATCCCGGCGGAGGCGTGCTCGGCCACCGCCCAGGTCAGGGCCAGGGCGACGGCCAGGGTCGCCCCCACCGCCCGCATCAGAGGCTCTCGGTGGTCGCGGCGCCTGGACAGCCGTAGCAGGAAGGCCGCGGTCAGCAGGAGGACGGCCAGCCTGGCGAGCAGGGCCATGCCCGGGCGGCTGGTCAGGGTGCGTTCGAGGGCGGAGAGGTCGAAGGCCGCGGCGGGGCCCGCGCCCGTCTCGTACGGGGCGCGCAGGATCAGCAGGACGGCCGTCGAGCCGAGCAGTGTCCACCAGGCCGCCACCAGCGGTCTGCGCAGCGGGGACGTGTCCGCGGGCCGGCACAGCAGCGCGAACGCCACCGTGCCGACGAGCAGCGCGGCGGCGAGGTAGGCGAGATAGCGGGCGGCGTCGTGGAGGCCTCCGGTCAGCGGGTCCTCGTCCGGGCCGGTGTCGACCTGTGCGGTCGTCGCGGACCGCTTGCCGACGGAGAAGGTGAAGGCTCCGGAGACCGGGTGGCTGTCGGCGGACACCACCCGCCAGGCCACCGTGTACGTGCCCTGGGCGAGCTTCCCGGGCAGTCCGGCCCGGGCCGTGTCGGAACGGCCGTCCGCGTGCTGCGCCTCGCCGGTGTGCACGCGGCGCTGGTCCGGGCCGAAGACCCGGAAGGAGTCGTCGAGCAGGCCGACGGACTCAGTGAAGGTCAGGGTGATGTGGCGGGGGGCACGCTGGACGACTGATCCGTCGTCGGGGTCGGTGCTGCGGAGGGCTGCGTGGGCGGAAGCGGGGGCTCCGCTGAAGAGGAGCAGGACCAGCACAGTGCCGAGCAGCACCAGGGCTTGACGTCGCCGGGGGTGTCCGCCATTGCGCTCCTCGTTCCGCCGTTGATGCACGTGGTTCTCCGGGGTCGGGCTGTACGGCTCCCGGTTATGTACGGATGGGAGTTGTGCAGCGCTCAGCCGATGCGGGGCGGTATGTGCATTGGCGACTGCGGGGCGTTGGGGCTGGTCGCGCCCGCGCGGCAAAGCCGCAAATCGACACGGCCCCGCACCCCTCAAGGCCGGCACAGAGCTGCGATCTCGTCTGCCTCTGCCGGATAGCGTGCCGTCAGCTCCGCCGGGTCCCCGTGCTCATAGCCCTCGAACGTGAAGCCGGGTGCCATCGTGCAGCCGAACAGGGTCCACTGCCCGCCCTCGCGCACCCTGCCGCCCATCCACGTGCCTGCCGGGACCGTGAACTGCACGTGCTGGCCGCCGAGGACGTCCGGTCCCAGCACGGCCGTCCGCGTGCTCCCCTCCGGGGCGAGCAGGAGGAGCTCCAGGGGATCGCCGAGGTAGAAGTGCCAGATCTCGTCGGTCGGCAGGCAGTGCAGGGCGGAGAAGTCGTCGGGGCCCGCTGTCAGCAGGGCGACGATCGCCGTTCCCTCGGGTCTGCCGTCCGGGAGTTCGGGGCCGGCCCAGGTCTGGCGGAAGAGGCCGCCCTCGCGGGGGATCGGCTCAAGGCCGTAGTGGGCGATGAGGTCGTCGGGCGTCACGCGGGGAAGAGTATCTCCCGGTCGAGGAAGGCGAGCTGGGCCTTCTTCTCGGGCAGGTACACGTCCGGGAGGTCGATCTCCGGCAGGACCACCACCGGCCCCGGGGTGAAACCCATGGTGAGGAAACGGGCGACCGCCTTCTCGTTGCGGACGTCCGGGTCGACCACGACCCGCCGGCGGTCCAGGCCCAGCAGGACGTACCGGGTGACTGCGGTCACCAGCCGTGCGGTCCAGCCGGAGCGCGCGCCGTCCGGACCGGCGGGGGCGACCAGCAGGTGGACGCCGATGTCCCCGGGGCGGACGTCGTAGCACTCGCTGACGCGGTCCGCCTCGGGCTCGTAGGTCTGGAGGAGCGCGACGGGCTCGCCGTCGCGGACGACGAGGAAGGCGTGGTGGGTCGTGAGCGTGTCCATGTGGGCGTAGATCTCGGCCACCTGTTGCTCGGTGAGGCCGGTCATGCCCCAGAAGGCGGCCCGGTCCTCGCTCACCCAGCGGTGGACCGTCCCGGCGTCGGCCTCCGGGTCCAGCGGCAGGACGCGGACGGTGCCGAAGCCGTCGGTCACCTGCTCGTGGACGGCCGTGCGGGAGGCGTACGGGTCAGACATCGGTCTCCTTCTTCAGCAGGGTCCAGTCGGTGACGACCGGGACGAGGTCACCGGCGAGCCACAGGGGGAGCTGGTCGCGGTGGTGGGGCGAGCCGGGGACGCCCGAGGCACCGAGCGGGACGACCCAGCGGCTGTCCTCGCGCCGGGCCAGGTCCCAGACGTATCGGGCCGCCGGGCCGCGCGCGGCGCGGTCGGTGAGACCCGGCACGCCCGAGGTGCACAGCACACAGTCGTGGTCGCCGGACAGCCCCGGTTCGTCGTACGGCGTCTCCGGCTCCAGGGCCCGCCAGGGGGCGAGCCGGTGGGTGTCGCCCCAGACACCGGCGGGCGGCCGGGCGGCCACCTCCTCGACCGCCGCACGGACGGCCGACGGGCGGTCGATTCCGTGCGGTTCCTCGGCCCGCAGCAGGTGTTCGAGGGCGAAGCCGACACGCGGGAGGAGGGCGAGCCAGGGCCGGAACACCTCCGGGTACGCCGGCGGTGCGGCGAGCGCGGCGAAGGCGGGGTGTGCCGCCAGTTGCCGTACGACCGCGCCGCGCACGGCCGAGTAGAGGGCCGCGTCGGCGCTGCCGGCGTCCATGCGGCGGTCCCAGGCGAGGAGGCGGTCCCGGAGGGCGGAGGCCCCGGGGGTGAGGGCGTCGAGGGCCCGGAGGTGGTCCAGGAGGGCGGACGCGGAGGCGAGGTGGGTGTCCGTGTGGATGGCGGGCATGTCGTCGGCGCACCAGCGCTCCTTGCCGGCGAGCAGCGCGGCGATCCGGTCGTGGCGGTGGGGCGGGGCGAACTCGACACCGAGGGGTTCGGCCGGGCCGCGCTGGTTGGCCATGACGGCGACGCCGTCGGTGAGCCCGGCGCGGGGCGTCTCGTGCCAGCCCTGCCACTCGTGCCCGGGTTCCCAGGCGGGCACCAGGCGCAGGCGGTTGGCCTCGGCGCGCAACGGCACCCGTCCGGCGACGCGGTGCAGCACACCGCCCTCGGTGTCGGCGGCCTGGACGACGTTGACCGGCTCGGCCCACCGGTCGAACGCCCGGTCCACGTCGGCGACCCGGCGGGCCCGCAGCAGCGGGAGCAGGGCGCCGAAGCCGAGGTCGCCGGTGACGCGGGGCGGGTGGCGCAGGCTGATCGCCACGGGCGGGCCGGAGGGGTCGGCGGGATCGGCCGGACCGGACGGGTCGAACAGGGCGAACGGGTCGCCGTCGAGCCCCTCGGGGCCGCCGATGACCACCGGGCCCCGGTCGGTCTCGATCACCTCGACCTCGACCGGCTCCTCGCCCGCCACCTCGACGACCTCCGTGTGCCGGGCCGCCCGGCGCCAGACCCCGTCCGGGCCGAGGGCCTCCACGCCGGCGCCGGTACGCCGCAGCCGCTCCCGGTACAGGTCCTGGTAGTCGGCCATGGCGTTGGTGATGGCCCACGCGACCGTGCCGGTGTGCCCGAAGTGGGCGATGCCGGGGACGCCGGGGACGGCCAGGCCGACGATGTCGAACTCGGGGCAGGACAGGCGGATCTGCTGGTAGACGCCCGGGTCCTCGATCCAGCGGTGGGGGTCGCCGGCGATGACCGCCTGCCCGGTGACGCTCCGTTCGCCGCTCACCAGCCAGCCGTTGCTGCCGGAGGTGCCGGGGCCGTCGGTGGCGAACAGGCCGATGGCGTCCGCGCCCAGGTGGGCCGCGACCTGCTCACGCCAGAGCTTGGCCGGGAACCCGGCGAAGAGGATGTGGGTGGCGAGCCAGACGCCGAGCGGGGTCCAGGGGTGCCAGGGGCCGGGGGTGAGGTGGACGCGGGCGAACTCGGGTGCCGCGTCGGCGCCCGCCGCCAGCCCGCCGTTGACCCCCTCCACATACGCCCGCAGCCAGTCCGCCGTCTCGGGGTCCCGTCTCTCCAGCTCCGTGAAGCATCGTCTGGCGGTGTCGTCGAGTCTGGCGCGTCTGGCGAACCGGTCCCAGGCCAGGGCGCTCTCGCCGAGGAAGGATGCCGAGGTGCCCTGGGCCCGGTGCCGCTCGACCTCCAGTTGCCAGGCCCGGTCGCGGGCGGTGACGAGGCCCTGGGCATGGGCGAGTCCGACCGCGCTGCCCGCGCGCAGATGCGGAATGCCCCAGGCGTCGCGATAGATCTCGGTGGCCACGCTGCGCCCCCCTCTTTCTTTTAGGTTAGCCTTGCCTAAGTCATAGCTGTGGCGAAAATCGTACGCGAAGGGTGAATACGGGATGGGGCAGGGGCGGGGTTGGGAGGGCGCGGTCCTCAAGCTGCTGCGCGCGAAGGATTTCGTGTTCACCGTGACCGACGTGGAGGACGTCACCCCGGACTACCGGCGGCTGCGCTTCACCGACGGCGGTCTGCTCACGGCGACCGGCGTGCACCCGACCATGTGGGTCCGCCTGTGGTTCGACAACGCGGGCAAGCCCCACCAGCGGGCCTACACCCTGGTCGCCCCGGACCCGGCGGCCGGAACGTTCAGCCTGGAGTTCGCCCTGCACGAGGGCTGCGCCAGCGACTGGGCCAGGGCGGCGAAGCCCGGCGACACCATCGAGGCGACCGTCCAGGGCACCGGCTTCGAGCACCCCGACCCCGCCCCCTCCCACGTCTTCGCCGTCGGTGACCCGGCGTCGCTGCCCGCCATCAACTCCCTGCTGGACGCGCTGGATTCCGCGCCGGCCACCGTCTGGTTCGAGGGCGGCGACGACGATCTGCCGTTCCGCACCGACCCGGCCCGGCACGAGCTGCGCAAGGTGCCGCGCCAGGACTCCGGCGCTCAGCTGGTCGACCGGGTGAAGGCGGACCTGCCCGGCCTGCTCCAGGGCACCTCCGACCCGTACGTCTGGATCGCCTGCGACACGGCGACGACCCGGTCGCTCGCGGCATACGTCCGCAAGGAACTCGGGCTGCCCAAGCAGCGGGTGCACGCGCTGGGCTACTGGCGGGCGACGTAAGCCCGGGCGGGCCAGGCTCCGGACGCGGCCGGGCCCGCACCGAGGGATGATCGGGGCATGGACGTCACTCTCCACCTCGCCCAGGACCCCGAGGCCGACGCGCTGCTCGGGCGCAGTCCGCTCGCCGCGCTGGTCGGGATGCTGCTGGACCAGCAGATCCCGATGGAGTGGGCGTTCAAGGGTCCGGCGACCATCGCCCAGCGGCTCGGCACGGACGACCTGGACGCGCACGAGATCGCCGCGCACGCCCCCGAGGCCTTCGCCGCCCTGCTCTCCCAGAAGCCGGCGGTGCACCGCTACCCGGGCTCCATGGCCAAGCGGATCCAGCAGCTGTGCCAGTACCTCGTCGAGCACTACGACGGTGACGCCGAGGCCGTCTGGAAGGACGCCGCCACCGGCAAGGAACTGCTGAAACGACTGGCCGAACTGCCCGGCTTCGGCAAGCAGAAGGCCCAGATCTTCCTCGCCCTCCTCGGCAAGCAGCTCGGCGTGCAGCCGACGGGCTGGCGTGAGGCCGCGGGCTCCTACGGCGAACCGAAGTCCTTCCGTTCGGTCGCCGACATCACCGGCCCCGAGTCACTGGCCAAGGTACGAGCACACAAACAGGAGATGAAGGCAGCGGCCAAGGCCGCGAAGTCGGCCGGGAAGTAGCCCCCTGCGGGACGCGGGTGCCGACTGACACCTGCCCGTCCCAGACGGCGGACGCCCGTGGCCTGCCCCGGGCGTCGGCGGCACGGCCGGGTCCAAGTGCCGGACGTCAGCGGCCGTGGCCGGGCCCAGGCGGCAGGCGTCAGCTGCGGGCCCGGCCGGTTGCGGGCGCCAGCCACACGGCCCCGCCCAGGTCACAGACGTCAGACACGTGGCCGAGCCAGGCGGCAGGCGTCAACCGCGCAGCCCCGACCAGCTCGCGGGCGCCAGCCGCAAGCGCGCCCAGGTCGCGGACATCCGTCGCAGGCCCTCCCCAGACAGCAGGCGCCAGCCACACGGCTCGCCCAGACAGGCCTCAACCGCAGGGCCGGACCCAGCTCGCGGACGTCAGCCGCACAGCCCGACCCAGCCCACAAACGTCAGCCACAGCCCCAACCAGCCCACAGACGTCAGCCACGCGACCCGACTCGGGTCGCGCCGTAAGCCACCCGACCCGGCTCGGGCCGCGCCGTAAGCCACAAGCCCGCCCAGCCCGCAGGCATCAGCCACACGGCCGGCCGCAGACGACAAACGTCAACCGCACGGCCCACCCAGACGACGGACAGCAACCGCACGGCCCATCCCAGACGACAGGCATCAACCGCACGGCCCGCCCCAGGTGGCGGGCCCCTCCCAGCCGGTCCAAGCATGGACCATGACCGAGCCACCGAGCGGCTCCCCCTGGGAGCCGGAGCGCGGCCCCGCCCACGGGCACGTGCCCCGCCCGCCCCAGGGCCTGGAACCCCACGTCCCCCAGGGCCCGGGGCCGGACGGCCCGCACACCCACGAACGGCCCGGTCACACCTCGCCCCCGCCCAAGCCACCCCACCCGCACGCCCCGGCCCCACCGGGCGCACAGGGCCACTGGCCGCACGACCCGCACGACCCGCACGCACCGCGGGGCGCCGCGCGCACCGCGAACCCGCCCTCAGGCAGTGACGAGCCGGAGTCCCCCTTCCCAGGCCCCCTGCACCAGCTCTCCCACGCCGCCTGGCAAGCCGTGCTGGTCACCGGAGTCACCTCCCTCGTGCTGGGGCTTCTCGTCCTGGTCTGGCCGGGCGCGTCCCTGTCCGCCGCCGGGGTGCTGTTCGGGCTCTATCTGCTTGTCAGCGGCATCCTCCAGCTCGCCTCCGCCTTCGGCACCCACCGGACGACAGCCCTGCGCGTCCTCGCGTTCGTCAGCGGCACGCTCTCGATCCTGCTCGGCCTGTTCTGCTTCCGCCGCCCCCTGCAGTCGATCCTGCTGCTCGCCCTCTGGATCGGCATCGGCTGGCTGTTCCGCGGCATCACCCAGACCCTGGCCGCCGCCCACGACCCGGCGATGCCCGCCCGGGGCTGGCAGATCTTCCTCGGGATCCTCACCGTCGTCGCCGGCATCGTCCTCATCGACGCGCCCTTCGAGTCCGTCGCCGTCCTCACCCTGGTCGGCGGCTGCTGGCTGCTCGCGGTCGGCGCCGTCGAGATCGCCACGGCCCTGCGCATCCGGGGCCGCCGTACGCCGAGCGAGCGGATCTCGCAACCGGTGGGATGAACGACATATCCACAACGGGGAACCACCTCCCGTGAACCCCGCACCGCAGCCGGCCCCCCGCGGCACCCGCCGGCACACATGGCCGCGGGTGCTCGTCCTGCTCCTCGCCCTGCTCGTGCCCGGCGCGCACGCCGAGGCACACACAGGCCCGGCGGCCACCGTCTCCGGCGAGAGCACGGCCGTCGAGTGCGACGTCCTCGACACCGCCCTGCGTCCACCCGCCCGGGCCGCCCGGCGCAGCGCCATCCCCCTGCGCCCCACCCCGCTCCCAAGCCCCGGGCCCGCCTACGCCGCGCCACATGCCGCGCCCGTGCCGCCGGGCCCGCGGCACGACCCTCGCCCCCTGCGTTCCGAGGTCCTGCGCTGCTGACAGGACCGGACACCGGTCCATCAGCCCGTACGCAGCAATACGCAGCAATGCGGAACGAGGAACACAGCCATGCTCGAAGACCCCTACGCGGTCCTGCGCGCCCTCCTGCGCGCCGAGGCCGTTCGCAACGCCCCCAAGCCGCCCCAGCCCCATCCCGAGCCCAAGCCGAAGACACGGGAGCGACACCAGCACCCGATGGCAAGGGAACGCGGCTGACCGACCCGCGGCGGCGGAGGCGACCGGACTGACGCCTCCGCCGCCCCGAACGCCGCGCGGTCCGTGCCGTCCCGAACGGCGACCGGGTGACATCGGCGGGTACGTCCTTCGGAGGCCGCGCCACGAAGAAGACGCCAACCCCTTTCGAGCGAATCAGACGCATGGTCTGCGTGATCGCCTCCAGGTCAGGAAGGTCACGACCGCCCTGAGGTCCTTGACTGCGGGGGCGAGGACGGACGGCATGGGCCCGCAGTCCGGCATATTCACGCCCCCGTTCCCGTTTCGTACCGTCTTGTGGGGTTTTTTTCAGCGTCGCACTCCGTCGCCACGGCTGCGCCCGGAAGGTCCCGCCCGGTAGGCTTTCCGTGTGATCTTCAAGCGCATCGGAAACGGCCGGCCGTACCCCGACCACGGCCGGGACAGCACCCGGCAGTGGGCGGACGTCGCGCCGCGCCCGGTCCGCCTCGATCAGCTCGTGACGACCAAACAGCAGCTCGATCTCGAGACGCTGCTCGCCGAGGACTCGACGTTCTACGGCGACCTCTTCGCGCACGTCGTGAAGTGGCAGGGCGATCTGTACCTGGAGGACGGCCTGCACCGCGCGGTGCGGGCGGCGCTCCAGCAGCGCCAGGTGCTGCACGCGCGCGTGCTCGAGCTCGACTGACTCCCGCCGGTCACGGGTTGACCCTTTCGGGTTCTGCTGGGCGACGTCGAATGATCATCTAGTAGGCATCGTCGTCCAGGCGCACTACGCTGCGCTCATGAGCATGCTGACTCCCCCCGGCATGGGCGGCAAATACCGCATCAAGGGAAACAAGTACCCGCGGATGCGCCGGCCCCGGCGGCGCGGCAGGCTCGTCGTCCTGGTCGCCTCCTCCGCCGCCGTGCTCGGCATGGGCGGTTGGGGCATGTGGCAGCTCGTCGGCGTCTTCACCGGCGGCGGCACGAAGGTTTCGGCCGTCGGCAGCGGGACGGACTGCGCCCCCGAGACCAAGGCGAGCCCCTCGCCCAGCGCCAAGCCCCTGCCCGAACCGCGCGCGATCACGGTCAACGTGCTCAACGCCACCACCCGCAGCGGCCTGGCCAAGAAGACCGCCGACGAGCTGAAGAAGCGCGGCTTCAAGATCGGCGATGTGGGCAACGCGACCAAGCAGTACGACAAGAAGGTCAAGGGCCCCGGCATGCTGCTCGGCCCCGCCTCCGCCCTCGACACCTCGCTGCCGGTGCTCGGCACCCAGCTCCCGGGCGCCGAGCGGCGTACGGAGGCGGCCCGCAAGGGCGTTGCCGTCGACCTCGTCATCGGCGACGGCTTCAAGGAGCTGGCAAAGAAACCGGACGCCGACCGGGCCCTGACCAAGATGGCCAGGCCCCAGCCGGCGCCGTCGTCGAAGAAGGGCTGCTGAGCAGCTCAGGCAGAAGGGCCGCTGAACCGCTCAGGTCCAGCTCCCGGGACCTACTCGGCCGCCCCGTACATCCGGTCCCCCGCGTCGCCGAGGCCCGGCACGATGTAGCCGTGCTCGTTCAGACGCTCGTCGACCGACGCGGTCACGACCGTCACCGGGGTGCCCGCCAGCTCGCGCTCCATGACCTCGACGCCCTCCGGCGCGGCCAGCAGCACCACGGCGGTCACGTCGTCGGCGCCGCGCCGGATCAGTTCCTGGATGGCCGCGACCAGCGTGCCGCCGGTGGCGAGCATCGGGTCCAGCACGTACACCTGTCGTCCCGACAGGTCCTCCGGCATACGCGTGGCGTACGTGGAGGCCTGGAGCGTCTCCTCGTTGCGGATCATGCCGAGGAAGCCCACCTCGGCGGTCGGCAGCAGCCGGACCATGCCGTCCAGCATGCCGAGGCCGGCCCGCAGGATCGGCACCACCAGCGGACGCGGGTGGGACAGCTTGACGCCCGTGGTCGTGGCCACCGGCGTCTGGAGGTCGACCTGTTCGGTGCGCACGTCGCGCGTGGCCTCGTAGGCGAGCAGGGTGACCAGCTCGTCGGCGAGACGGCGGAAGGTCGCGGAGTCGGTGCGCTGGTCGCGCAGCGCGGTGAGCTTGTGGGCGACCAGGGGGTGGTCGACGACGTGGAGACGCATGTCCACAACAGTAACCGGGCCCGCTGACCCCGGCCGCACGGCAAGCCCGTCACCCGTTCGCTGGCGTCAAACCGTCCGTCCGGGGAACGTGGGAAGGACGGACTGGGGGTGGTGAACCTGATGCCCGACCGGGATTCCCGAGACGTTCCGTCGTCGCGCGCACGGCCCGCGACGAACCCGGAGAGCTACGAGACCGGCAGGCCCGGCAGGCCGGGCAGGCCGGGCAGGCCGGGCAGGACTGCCCGGCCCGGCAAGGCTGCCCGGACCGAACAGGCCGAGCAGGCGGACACGGCCGACTCGCCCCGCATGCTGGGCGGGACGACGAGCGAGACCGACGCCGAGCGCCGTCGGCGGCGCGCCCGGTTCCTGCGCGATCTGGCCGAGGCGCGGGAACTGCGCGACCGCGTCCAGCCGCGCCGCGTCAAGGTGGCCCGGCTGCGGCACGCGATGCGCATGCGCACGTTCCGCTGGTAGGAAACGGGTGAGGAAACCCCCGGGGAAGATCACGAACCGCGCGGACGTTGCCGAGGTGACCGTGCGTGGAGCGTGGGAAAGCCGCGTACGATCCGCAGGTGGCGGCAACGAGCGTGCGATCAAAACTGCCGGACACAGGGGGCCGAAGACATCCCCTGAACGCCTTGTTTCTGCCACGATTCCGAGTGGGTGGGGCTCGGACGAGCACTCCCCGCCCGCAACCTCCGCCGGGGGGACCCCCAACCGGCACGCCTATGACCAGTGGGAGAGTCACGGTGTACTTCGCCGCACTGCTCGCGCGCACCGAAGACGGGTGGGAAGCGAGCGACACGGAGCTCGACGATGTGGAAACCCTGTCGGATCTGGCCGACCTGGCCCGTGAAGCCTCCCCCGACGAGGACACGGTGCTCGTGCTCATCGAGCAGGAGGACGCCTGGTTCGGCGTCGTCCGCGTGGACGGCGAGGAGGACCCTCGCATCTACGTCTCGGACGCCGCCGCCGCTGCCCGCAGCAGCTACGGCGAGATCCTGCTCACCGACGAGCTGCTCGGACGCGATCCCGACGACGGGGACGACCTGGACGCCCTCGACCTCGACGGCACCGAGGACGGTGATTCCGACGACGAGGCCGACGACGGCGACCCGGTCGCCGGAACCGGCGAGGCCGTGCCGCACGGCCCGGTCGGCGACGCCCAGATCCTGGACGACCTCGGCGTGAGCGAGAAGGAGCTGCGCTCGCTGGCGACGGACGCCGTCACGGAGATCGCCGAGGCCCTCGGCGCCTCGGAGACGCTGGAGACCGTCCGCTGACCGCTCGCACCACTCCGGGACCGCCGGACCAGCCGGACCGGCCGGCCCCGTCGGGACAGCCGGACCGGCCGGGCCCGTCGGGACCACCGGACCAGCCGGACCCGTCGGTACCACCGGACCGGCCAGATCCGGTACGGGACCCCTGGCGGCCCGCGATGCGACTCGCCCTGGACGAGGCCGCCGAGGCCGTCCGGGGCGGGGACGTCCCCGTCGGCGCCGTCGTGCTGGCCCCGGACGGCACGACCGTGCTCGCGGCCGGGCACAACGAACGCGAGGCCGGCGGCGACCCGACGGCCCACGCGGAGGTCCTCGCCCTGCGGCGGGCCGCAGCCGTGCTCGGCCGGTGGCGGCTCGCCGGCTGCACCCTGGTGGTGACGCTGGAGCCCTGCACGATGTGCGCGGGCGCGATCCAGCAGTCCCGCGTCGACCGGCTCGTCTACGGCGCCCGCGACGACAAGGCCGGCGCGGCCGGTTCACTCTGGGACCTCGTCCGCGACCGGCGGCTCAACCACCGGCCCGAGGTGATCGAGGGCGTGCTCGCCGAGGAGTGCGCCGGGCTGCTCACCGAGTTCTTCCGCGGTCGCTGACCGTCGCCGCAAACCGATTTCAAAGCACGCGGCACCTTGCTGTAAGGTCTCCCTCGGTAGCGTGTCCGAGCGGCCGAAGGAGCTCGCCTCGAAAGCGAGTGTGGCGCAAGTCACCGAGGGTTCAAATCCCTCCGCTACCGCTTGAGAAGGGCCCCGTCGTCAGACGGGGCCCTTCGTGCGTTCTGCCCCTTCGTGTGATCGGTCCTTCGTGCGATCATGTGCGCTGCATGAGACACCAGTGACAGGGAGGCCGCGATGGCGGTGAACGCGAAGAAGGTCGCCGTCTACGTCGTCGTGGTCTTCGCGCTGTACGTGATCATCACGGACCCGAAGAAGGCCGCCGACTACATGCAGATAGGGTTCCAGGGCATATCGGACGCCGCCCAGGCCCTCGGCGACTTCGCCACGTGGGTCGCCGACGGAGGAAAGTGATGATCCGCCACCTGGTCCTCTTCAAGCTGAACGAGGGTGTCGAGCGGGACGACCCGCGGGTCGTGAAGGGTGTCGAGGCCTTCCGCTCGCTCGAGGGCACGATCCCCGGGATCCGCTTCTGGGAGCTCGGCTGGAACGTCAGCGACCGTCCCATCGCCCATGACTTCGCCATCAACTCGGCCTTCGACGACGCGGACGCGTTGCGCCGGTACGTCGAGCACCCCGACCACCAGGCGGGTGTCGCGCTGTGGCGCGAGTTCGCCACGTGGGTGATCGCCGACTACGAGTTCTGAGCCCCCCGCTTCGAGCCCCCCGTCGTTCCGACGGGGGGCTTCTGCGCATTTATGCGGTATTTCATCCCTCAACACGTAGTTATGGGGTGCTTGCACACAGTGGACATGTCTTGTGATGCTATGACCGCTTTTGATGGAAGAGCGGACGGATGGGTTGACGGATGACGAGGTGGAGTTGACCGTGCTGGCCAGTACCGCACCTCAGGCACCATCCTCGGAACCGGCTCCCCAGCGGAGCCGCGGCGCCGACACCCGCGCCCTCACGCAGGTCCTCTTCGCGCAGCTCAAGGAGCTCCAGCCGGGCACGCCGGAGCACGACCGGGTGCGCGGGACGCTCATCGAGGCCAACCTCCCGCTCGTGCGCTACGCGGCCGCCCGGTTCCGCTCCCGCAACGAGCCGATGGAGGACGTCGTCCAGGTCGGCACCATCGGGCTCATCAACGCCATCGACCGCTTCGACCCGGACCGGGGCGTGCAGTTCCCGACGTTCGCGATGCCGACGGTGATCGGCGAGATCAAGCGCTACTTCCGCGACAACGTCCGCACGGTCCATGTGCCGCGCCGGCTCCACGAGCTGTGGGTGCAGGTCAACAGCGCGACCGAGGACCTCACGACCGCCTTCGGGCGCACCCCGACCACGGCCGAGATCGCCGAGCGGCTGCGCATCACCGAGGACGAGGTGCTGTCCTGCATCGAGGCCGGGCGGTCGTATCACGCCACCTCCCTGGAGGCCGCACAGGAGGGCGACGGGCTGCCGGGACTGCTGGACCGGCTCGGTTACGAGGATCCCGCGCTGGACGGGGTGGAGCACCGGGATCTCGTACGGCATCTGCTCGTACAGCTGCCCGAAAGGGAGCAGCGGATTCTGCTGCTGCGGTACTACAGCAATCTCACGCAGTCTCAGATCAGTGCGGAACTCGGCGTCTCGCAGATGCATGTCTCGCGGCTACTCGCGCGCAGCTTCCAGCGGTTGCGGTCCGCCAACCGGATCGACGCGTAGCCGCGAACCCGGGCGGCGGGTGGCCGCGAACCGGGGTGACGGTTAGCCGCGAACCAGGGTGGGAGGTGCCTGCGCACCCCCTCGGCACGTAACCGCAAACAGTTGCGAGTGGTAACCGTGGCGAGCGAATCGCTCCTCAGGGCCGTTCCCGACAGTTGCGGGCCGAAAAGGCGTCAGACCCCTTGCGTGCAGGGCGGATTCGCGTCTCAGATGTCGACATGTCACTACAGCGTGTTGCCGACATGTGACATTCTGCGGGAAGCGCGTTTGCCGGGGCTTCGGCTCCGGTATTCAGGTGAAGGCTGCGTTCCTCAGACGGGGGCGTTCGCCGCGACCGTCCCGCGACCCAAAGGGGGTGGCATGTCCGCAGAACAGGGCAGCTCGAAGGTGCTCACGCTCGCGGAGAGCGACACAGCTCCCCATGCTCTCGACTCACTCGGCCCCATCGACGACGTTCCGGCCGAGCTCGCGACCGAGCCCGCGCCGGCGCTTCCGGCCACGGGGGCCATCGACACCCGCACCCTGTCCCGCTCCCTGTTCCTGCGGCTGGCCGCGCTCGACGAGGACAGCCCCGAGCGTGCATACGTCCGCGACACCCTGATCGAGCTCAACCTGCCGCTGGTGCGGTACGCGGCGGCGCGGTTCCGCTCCCGCAACGAGCCGATGGAGGACATCGTCCAGGTCGGCACGATCGGGCTGATCAAGGCGATCGACCGGTTCGACTGCGAACGGGGCGTCGAGTTCCCGACGTTCGCGATGCCAACCGTCGTGGGCGAGATCAAGCGGTTCTTCCGCGACACGTCGTGGTCGGTGCGGGTGCCGCGCCGGCTTCAGGAGCTGCGGCTGGCGCTGACGAAGGCCAGTGACGAGCTCTCGCAGAAACTGGACCGCTCGCCGACGGTCACCGAACTCGCGTCCGTGCTCGGGGTGTCCGAGGAGGACGTCGTCGACGGGCTGGCGGTGGGGAACGCGTACACGGCGTCCTCGCTGGACTCCCCGGCCCCGGAGGACGACGGCGGCGAGGGCTCGCTGGCCGATCGGCTGGGGTACGAGGACAGCGCCCTGGAGGGCGTCGAGTACCGGGAGTCGCTGAAGCCGCTGCTGGCCAAACTGCCGCCCCGTGAGCGGCGGATCATCATGCTGCGGTTCTTCGCGAACATGACCCAGTCGCAGATCGGCGAGGAGGTCGGCATCTCGCAGATGCACGTGTCCCGCCTGCTGACGAGGACGCTGGCGCAGCTGAGGGAAGGCCTCATCTCGGACTGAGCGCGCCGCCGAACCCGCGGGTGGTGGCTCGCCCACCCGCGGATGATGGCTCGCTGGCCCGCCAGGGTGGCGGGCCGCTGACCCGCGGATGATGGCTCGCTGACCCGCCAGGGTGGCGGGCCGCTGACCCGCGGATGATGGCTCGCTGACCCGCCAGGGTGGCGGGCCGCCTATCCGCTGGTGGTGAGCCCCCTGCCCGCCGAGGGTGGGCCGCCGACCCGCGGGGGTGGTGGGCCGCCTATCCGCAGGTGGTGGCTGCGCCTGCCGGATGCGGTGGGCCGGGGCCGCGCCGGGGAGTGTCCGTCCTCGGAACGGCGCGATGGGGTGGGTGACCGACTGGCTGTCCGTTGACGCGCCAACCGCCGCGGGCGGACACCCCCCGACCCCTTCCGCACGTACGCGAGTGCGGCTGCGCCGCGGCTGAGCCGCGGGCGCTTCCCACTCAGCCGCGGCGGGCCGCCGCCGCGGGTGCGGGCGCGTGGTGGCGCCGTCCAAAGGGTGTTGCGAAAGTGGCGTCGTCGCCCGAAGGGCGGCCGCGCGGCGCCCGGTGCGTGCGCTCGGCGTGCCGGCCGGAAGCCCTCGTACTGGGCGCACTCGGTCCTTCGGCCGGTGCGGCGAGAGTGCGTGCCGGGCGTCGAGCGGCAGGCGGCACTTCGCAACAGGGCCTGGCCACGAGCTGCCGCAGAGTCGCCGCCGCGGGCTGCAAGTGCGCTGCGTGGTGCCCCGGCTGAGCTGCCGCGGGCCGCTGCCCCGGGTGCAGGCGCGCGGTCATCCGCACAGCTGCCGCAGGCCGCCCGCCGCTGCGGGCAATCGTGCCGCCAAGAGCGGCACGGGTGGGCGCAGCGGCACCCCGCTCCGCCGGGCTGCGAACCCACCCGGCCCCAGCAGCAACTCCGGGCAACCGGACAACGCCGAGTCGCGCAACGCCCCAGCCCCACGCCGGACGCCGAGTTCCGGGAAACCCGTCGTACGAGTCACCCGCGCCGCACGGTCAACGTCACCCCAGCGCCAGCCAAGCCACCGCCGCGACAACCGCGACGGCGACGACGACGCCGAGGATGAGACCGATCCGCGGCCCGCCACTCGTCGCCGCGGCCTGCCGCCCCTGCGGCGCCTCGTCGACGAACGCGCGGAACATCTGGGTGCTGCCGGCGGGGTCGTGGTTGCCCTGGGGGGCCTGGTTGTTAGCCATGGCCCGAGACCCTAGCGAAAACGCCGGGGCTCCCCAAGTGGGGGTTGGTCTTCCGTTTACCCCCGCACGACCCCTGTCACCAGCGTCACCACCTGCACATTTACTACCGCAATACTTGCCTTTGCCAACTTTTTATGCCGCATTCACCTTCTTTATTTGCCTTCAGCAACCAACAGCTTCTATGGTTGCCCTAGGCAACGAAAGCGGGAGGTGTCATGGCCGAGAGGGCGCAGTACGAAGAGCTGGTCCGCCAGTTCAGTGCCTTCGGCGCCGTGAAGCGGGAGCTCGGCCGGATCATGCCGGCCGACTGCACCGGCGGCTCGGCGGCCGTACTGACACTGCTGGGCCGCCACGGCGACATGCGCATGAGCAAGCTCGCCGAGCTGCTCGCGGTGGACATGTCGGTCACCAGCCGCCATGTCGCGCACGTCGTGGCCCGGGGCTGGATCGAACGCTCCCCCGACCCCGCCGACAAACGCTCACGCATCCTGCGCCTCACGCCCGCGGGCCACGCACAGCTCGACGAGCTGTCCCGGCGCACCACCGAGGTCCTCGCCGAGCGCCTGAGCCACTGGACCGACGAGGACGTCGACCGGCTCACGGACCTGATGGCGCGGCTGAGGGAGAGCTTCGACTGCCGCCCCGCGCCCCGGGCGGCACCACCCGCTGTCGAACAGACCACCCGTACACCCGCAAGCACGTAAGAAAGGAAGCCCATGGCAACGACCACACCAGCCGGTGTGCGGGCTCATGCCAAGCACGGGGGAGGCTCCCACGGCTCCTCCGGCGGCGGCGCTCCGATGACGCACCGGCAGATCATGGAGGCCCTCACCGGTCTCCTGCTCGGCATGTTCGTCGCGATCCTGTCGTCGACGATCGTCTCCAACGCCCTGCCCCGGATCATCGGCGACCTCGGCGGCGGCCAGAGCGCCTACACCTGGGTCGTGACCGCGTCCCTGCTGACGATGACCGCGTCCACGCCGCTGTGGGGCAAGCTCGCCGACCTGTTCTCCAAGAAGCTGCTGATCCAGCTCGCCCTGGTCGTCTTCGTGCTGGGCTCGGCGGCGGCCGGCATGTCGCAGAACCCTGCCACGCTCATCACGTTCCGCGCGGTTCAGGGCATCGGCATGGGCGGTCTGTCCGCCCTGGCCCAGATCATCATGGCGGCGATGATCTCGCCGCGTGAGCGCGGGCGTTACAACGGCTACCTGGGCGCCGTCTTCGCCACGGCCATGGTCGGCGGTCCGCTGGTCGGCGGTGTCATCACCGACACCGACTGGCTCGGCTGGCGCTGGTGCTTCTACGTCGGCGTGCCCTTCGCCGTGATCGCCCTCATCGTGCTCCAGAAGACCCTGCACCTGCCCGTGGTGAAGCGGAAGGTCAAGGTCGACTGGGCCGGCGCCTTCTTCATCACCGCGGCCGTCAGCCTGCTGCTGGTCTGGGTGACCTTCGCCGGCGACAAGTACGACTGGGTGTCGTGGCAGACGTACGCGATGGTCGGCGGCTCGGTCGTGCTGCTGGCGCTGTTCGTCCTGATCGAGGCGAAGGCGAGCGAGCCGATCATCCCGCTGCGGCTGTTCCGCAACCGGACCATCGCGCTGGCGTCGCTGGCCTCGCTGTTCGTCGGTGTCGCGATGTTCGCGGGGACCGTCTTCTTCAGCCAGTACTTCCAGCTGGCCCGGGACAAGTCGCCGACGATGTCCGGCGTCATGACCATCCCGATGATCGCGGGCCTGTTCGTCTCCTCCACCGTCTCCGGCCAGGTCATCACCCGGACCGGGCGCTGGAAGGCGTGGCTGGTCGCCGGTGGCGTGCTGGTGACCGCGGGTCTCGGGCTGCTGGGCACGATCCGGTACGACACCGAGTACTGGCACATAGCGATCTTCATGGCGCTGCTGGGCCTAGGCATCGGCATGATGATGCAGAACCTGGTGCTGTGCACGCAGAACCAGGTGGAGCCGGGTGATCTCGGCGCTGCCAGCTCCACGGTGACCTTCTTCCGGTCCCTGGGCGGTGCGGTGGGCGTCTCGGCTCTCGGCGCGGTCCTCGGCAACAAGATCACCGAGTATGTGAAGGACGGCCTCGCCGACCTCGGCGGCAAGGGCGCGGCCCTCGGCCACGCCGGCACGGGCGGGGGCGGCA
Source organism: Streptomyces azureus (assembly GCF_001270025.1). Classification (NCBI taxonomy): domain Bacteria; kingdom Bacillati; phylum Actinomycetota; class Actinomycetes; order Kitasatosporales; family Streptomycetaceae; genus Streptomyces; species Streptomyces azureus. Next base: position 25,529 of record NZ_DF968306.1, read on the forward strand.
TCCCCGACCTCAACGCGATGCCCGCGCCGATCCGCACCGTCGTGGAGAGCGCCTACGGCCACGGTGTCGCCGACGTGTTCCTCTACTCGGCTCCGCTGGCGCTGCTCGCGCTGCTGGTGTCGCTGTTCATCAAGGAGGTCCCCTTGAAGACGAAGGGTGGGCTGGCACAGGCTGCGAACACCGACGCCCGTGCGGAAGCTCCCGCCGGGGCTCCCGCCGGGGAGAAGGCGGGGCCGAGCTGGGCCGTGGCGGACACCGAGGCCGCCGACGGCACCGGGTCCGAGGGCACGCAGCGGCTCGCCGCCGTCGCCACGGCGGCCCGGGCCGAGGAGCCCGCGTCCGGTGGGAGCGGTGTGCCGGTCCGCGGCTTCGTCCGCGGCAACGAGAGCGCGCCCGTGCCGCGGGCCGCCGTCACGCTGATCTCGCTGGCCGGGCGTCAGCTGGGCCGGTCCGTGGCGCAGGCCGACGGCTCCTACGCCCTCGACGCGCCGGGCACCGGGTCGTACGTGCTGATCGCGTCCGCCGACGGCTACCAGCCGCAGGCGTCCACGGTCGTGGTGAACGGCGAGCCGGTCGCCTACGACATCCTGCTCAGCGGCACCAGCGGGCTGACCGGCCTGGTGCGGGCCGCCGAGGGCGGGCAGCCGGTCAAGGACGCGATGGTGATCGTGACCGATGTGCGCGGGGATCTGCTGGCCACCCAGGCCACCGGAGAGCAGGGCGAGTTCTCCTTCGCCGAGCTGGTGCCGGGGTCGGTGACCGTCGCGGTGAACGCCGCCGGGTACCGGCCGCGCGCCCTGCCCGTCGAGGTGGGCGGCACCGGGGTCACCCGCGTCGAGATCGACCTGGACTCGGGCGCCCGCGTCCAGGGCGTCGTCCGCGCCCCGCACGGCCCGCTGGCCGACGCCCGGGTGACGCTGGTCGACCAGGCGGGCAACGTCGTCGGCTCGGCCACGACCGGCACGGACGGGGCGTACGCCTTCACCGACCTGGACGGCGGTGAGTACACCGTCATCGCCACGGGCTACCCGCCGGTGGCCACCGCCCTGACGGTCACGGGCCGCGGCACCGACGCCCACGACATCGAACTCGCCCACCCCGGCGAGTAGGACAAGCCCCGGCCCGTATCGGTGGGCGCACTCCGAGCGGAGGTGCGTCCGCTGCCGCGGGCCGGTTTCTTTTCGAGGAGTTAGCTGAGATGGGACTGACCGCGAGGATCCGTACCCGGGACGGTTGGGCCGTGTCGCACGCGGTCGTCACCGTGGCCGACACGACCGGTGCGCAGGCGCTGCGTGCCGAGGCCGACGCGGAGGGCGCCGTACGGGACGCGACGCCGCTTCAGCCGGGGGCGTACACCGTCATCGTCACCGCCGTCGGATACGCGCCCGCGGCCGCCAGCGTGATCGTCACGGCGAGCGGCCGGGCCGAGGTCGGCACGGTGACGCTGGCGCGGCAGGGTGGTACCGAGCTGCCGCCGCCGGGGCCGTGGACCGTCGACCCGGTGCACTCCAGCGTGGCCGCCGTGGCACAGCACCTGGGCATCTCCAGCGTGCACGGCCGGTTCACGGAGTTCTCCGGCTCGATCGAGATCGCCCCGGACGACGTCACCAAGTCCCGTGTGGAGGCGGTGATCCGGGCCGGGTCCATCGACACCGGCAACGGCATGCGCGACGAGCACCTGAAGTCGCCGGACTTCCTGGACGTCGAGCGGTTCCCCGAGATCACCTACCGGTCCACGGGGCTGACGGCGACCGGGTCCGACCGGTGGACGGTCCACGGCGAGCTGGGCATGCACGGTGTCGTACGGCCGGCCGACCTGGACCTGGCCTACCTCGGCACCGGCCCGGACCCGTGGGGCGGCACCCGGGCGGCGTTCCGTGCCACGACCGAACTGCACCGCGAGGACTTCGCGATGAACTACAACCAGGTCCTCCAGGCGGGCATCGCCGCCATCGGCACGACGCTCAGGGTGGAGCTGGACATCCAGGCCGTGCAGGGCGAGTCACTTCCGGCTGTCTGAGGCCGAGCCGGAGACCTTCGCCACCAACTGGCCGCACAGGTCCCGGAGTTTGACGTTCCGGTGCTGCGAGGCGCGGCGCAGCCGCTCCAGCGCGTCACGGGCGTCGATCCGCTCCTGGGCCATGAGGATGCCGATCGCCTGGTCGATGACGCTGCGGGAGAGCAGCGCGGTGCGCACGTCGGCCACCGACTGGCGGCGACGCTCGATGCGCAGCGCCACGTTGATCGCGTCCCCCGCCCGTGCGGCGAAGGCACGGGCCGCCTCCCGGCCCTGGTCGAGCATCCCGGGCCGCACGCCGTAGAGGTTGATCGCGGCGCCCGTCTCGCCCTCGACGGCCACCGGCACGGCCAGCACGCAGTGGACGCCCGCGGTGAGCGCGTACCGCGTGTACGCCGGCCAGCGGGACTCCGCGGCCAGGTCGGGGGCGTACTGCTCGGTGCCGGTCTCGGCGGCGTCTACGCAGGGCCCCGAGCCGTTCTCGTACTGACGCTGGTCCAGGCCGTTGGGCAGGCCGTCGCTGCCTGCCAGGGTGAGCAGCCGGCCGCCGCGGCTCACCGTGATGCTGCACGCGGCGGCGCCGGGCACCTCCTGCACCGCACGGTCGGTCAGATCGCGCAGCAGGGTGTCGAGACCGCTGCTGCGCACCATCGCCTGGTCCAGCGTGTCGGACGTCTCGGATCTCATGGACGTACGTGTATCCCGTCGGCGTCCCTTAACGCCCCCCGCCCTAACGCACAGTGGCTCACGGGGAGTTGTGAGCGCCGACGATCCGGCGGGCGAGGTCGCGCAGTTTCACGTTCTCCCGCTGGGAGGCCCGCACCAGGCTCTCGAAGGCCGCGGCCGCGTCGATGCCCTTGCGTTCCATGAGGATGCCGGTGGCCTGGCCGATCAGGTCCCGGGTGTGCATGGCCTCGGTGAGCTGCTCGCGCACGGTGGCGGACTCCAGGGCGATGCTGACGTGCGTGGTGAACAGCCGGCCGATGCGCGTCGCGTCCTCGTCGAAGGCGCCCGGTTTGCGCGCGTAGGCCGTGAGCACGGTCAGCCGGCGGCGGTCGGCGCGCAGCCGCAGCGACAGCGCCGAGCGCAGTCCCAGGGCCGACAGCACGTCCCAGCCGTCGTCGGCCTCGCTGTCCGTTATCCGCGCCACCGGGCTGTGCCACAACTGGTCCCAGTGCCCGTGCGGTTCGCGGCCGCCGTGCCGGGCCTCGGCGGAGCGCACGACGTCGTCGGTCCAGGCGAGCGTGCGGAACTTGCTGCCGCGCTCGATCTCGGAGATGCCGGCGTGCTCGGCCCCGGGCATGAGGTGCACGGCCAGCCGGACTGCCGTGCGCAGCGTGTTGTGCCGTGTGGGGGTCTCGTGCAGCTGCTGAGACGCCACCGTGAGTGCCTCGGCCAGCTCGAAGCCGACCGTAAAACGGGGCAAATCAGGAAACTCGGACGCAGCCACCACGAACCTCTTCGGCATGCACGACCATGGTCGTGCGCAGGAGAGCTCCGCAGCACATTCCCGACTGCGAGCACAGGACGAACAGCACTCTAGCTGCTCGGTTGCGTCAAGGTGACGTCCGGCCGACGGCCGCCACAGGCGCTTCCGCAGCCGCGCTCCGGCATGGTGGAATGGCCCCACGGGTCAGGAAGCGGCCTTACCGGAATCCGGACGAACGTCTGCCAGGTGAGTGCTGTGACCTTCCTTCCGAATCCCACCGAACCGCGTGACCTGCCCGGCCGCGTCCACCTCACCATGCCCGCGGAGATCGACTTCTGCAACGCGGAGCAGCTGCTTCCGCTCATCGTGTCCGAGGCTCAGGCCCGCGGTGACCGGCTGGAGGTCCTCGTCCTCGACCTCACCGCGACCTGCTTCATGGACTCCCAGGGCATCCGCCTCATCAACGACATCCGCCACCGGCTGCGCCCCGGAGCCCGGATGCGCCTGGTGGCCCGGCCGGAGGGTGTGGCGAGCCGCGTACTGGAACTGACCGGCCTGCGCCGGGACGTGCCCGTGTACGACAACCTCGCCGAGGCCATGGCGTCGTAGGCTGCCTGGCATGGCACCGAACATCGCTACGAACACCCGCGTCTCCCTCGACGAGTTGCTCGACTTCGTACGACCCCGGCACCACGCCATCCTGCTGACCCGGCGCGCCGACGGCGGCCCCCAGGGCTCGCCGCTGACCTGCGGGGTCGACGACTCCGGCCGGATCGTGGTCTCGACGTACCCGGAGCGGGCCAAGACCCGCAACGCCAAGCGGGACCCCCGGGTGAGCCTGATCGTCCTCAGCGACGACTGGAACGGCCCCTGGGTCCAGATCGACGGCACGGCCGAGGTCATCGACCCGCCCGAGTCCGTCGAGCCGCTCGTGGAGTACTACCGGAACATCGCCGGGGAGCACCCCGACTGGGACGAGTACCGCGCGGCGATGCTCAAGCAGGGCAAGTCGATCATCCGTGTCACACCGGAGCGGTGGGGGCCGGTGGCGACCGGTGGGTTCCCGGCGCGGCTGGCCGAGGGCGAGTAGCCGGCCCTCCCGCTCAGGCCTCTGACTCCCGGGCGACCATCGCCTCGATGCCCGCGATCAGCAGTTCCAGCGCGAACTCGAAGTCGCGCTCCAGCATCTCGGCGACCGTGTCACCGCCGCGCGCCGCCATGATCTCCTGGGACTCCTGCATGACGTCCGCTGCCTGCGGGGCCGCGGTCACGGTGCTCAGGGCCTGCTGGAAGTACTCGTCCACGGTCATGCCGCCGGCCTTGGCCCGGGCGGAGAGGTGGCCCTCCAGCGTGCCGTAGCCGTAGACGAACTGGAAGACGGCCGAGATCGTGCTCGTCAGGCGTTTCGCGGGCAGCCCGGTCCTGCGGACGACGCGCTGTACGGCCCGGGAGAAGGCCAGGTTGTTGGGGCCGATGTTGAGGAAGACGCCGACCAGCGCGGACACCCAGGGGTGACGCACCAGCAGCGTCCGGTACTCCCACGCGAGGGCCCGCACCTGGTCCCGCCAGTCCTCGTCGGCGTCCGGATCCGGCAGCCGCATCTCGCCCATGACCTCGTCCAGGGCGAGTTCGAGGAGGTCGTCCTTGGTGTCGACGTACCAGTAGACGGACATCGCGGTGACGCTCAGCTCACCTGCCAGCCGCCGCATCGAGAACTTGGCCAGCCCCTCGGCGTCCAGCAGCCGGACGGTGACCTCGGTGATGCGCGCGCGGTCCAGCCCCGAGGGCTGCCCACCGCCGCGCCGCCGGTGCGCTTTGCTCTCCAGCCAGACGCTGGTCCGCGGCTGACTCTCCCGAGCCGCTTTCGCCATGGCGCACCTTCCTCGACTTGCAAACGCCGATCATGCTTTCAGGGGCGCGGGGCTGTGTCGACTTGCGGCTCGCCGCGGGGCGCGACCAGCCACAACGGACCCGCACCCGCGAGACGACCGTACGCCCCGGGCTCTCAGGCGGATTCTGCCCGCTCAGCCCGCCGCAACAACGCCGCCGCGACCAGACCACCGGCCAGCACAGCCACCGCCCCCACCAGCTGACTGGTCTCCAACCCGGAGGCGAACGCATCAGAGATGCGCGCCTTCTCCTCAGCACCGTCAGCCGCGGCCAACGCCGCCGGCAACGACGCCGCCGATACGGCGACCAGCGACGCGAACCGCGAGTTGAGCACGGCGCCGAGGACCGCCACACCGAGACCGTTGCCGAACTCCGCGAGCGTTCCGTTGATCCCCGCTCCCACACCCGCCTTCTCCGGCGGTATCGCGCTCATGATCGCGTTGGCCATGGCCGGCATGGACAACGCCACACCCGCGCCCATCACGACCAGGCCGAGCAGCATCCCGCCGTAGCCGTGCCCGCCGAGCAGCGCGATCGCCGCCAGCCCCGCCGACACCAGGGTCATGCCGAGTGCGATGGCCGCCGGCGTGCCGACCTTGAGCACCAGCTTCGCTCCGAGCCCGGTGAAGTTGAGCGCGACCACGGTCAACGCGAGCGGCGCCGTCCGCAGACCGGCGTCCAGCGGCTCGTAGCCGAGCACGAACTGGAGGTGCTGGGTGAGCAGGAACAGCGAGCCCGTCATGCCGAACGCCACGAGGATCGCGCCCGCGACCGCGCCCACGAACTTCTGGTTGCGGAAGAAGTGCATGTCGAGCATGGGGTGCTCGATCCGCAGCTCCCATGTCACGAACAGGCCGAGAACGGCAATGCCGATCAGCGCGGAGACCAGCACCTGCCCCGACGTCCAGCCGTGCTCTGGGCCGGTGATGATCGCGTACACGACGGCCGTCATGCCGATGGTCGACAGCACAGCGCCGGCCAGGTCGGGACGATCGCCCGCCTTGTGCTTGGACTCCGGTACGAGCGCGGCGACCGCGATCAGGCCGAGCACGGCGACGGGGATGTTGATCAGGAAGATCGCTCCCCACCAGAAGTGGTTCAGCATCACTCCGCCGATCAGCGGCCCGGCCGCGAAACCGAGCGAACTGACCGTGGACCACAGCGCGATGGCCTTGACCCGCTCCTTGTCGTCGAAGATCTGCACGACGACGGCGAGGATCGTGGTCATCAGCAGCGCGCCGCCGACGCCCATGCCGGCGCGGGCCGCGATCAGCTGGGCCGGACTCTGGGACAGGCCGGCCACCAGCGAGCCCACACCGAAGATCGCCAGGCCCGACATCAGCAGCAGCTTGCGGCCGTAGCGGTCGGCGGCGTTGCCCGCCGTGAGCAGCAGGCCGGACTGCACCAGTGAGTAGGCGTTCATCATCCACTGGACGTCGGCGGTCGTCGCATCCATCTCGCGGGTGAGCGAGGGGATGGCCACGTTCAGGATCGTGTTGTCGAGCAGCACGGTGAGCTGCGCGAGGCAGATGACACCGAGGATCAGCCAGCGCTGGGGATGGCCGCCGTGCGCCGTCTGCGGCGGGGCCTCTTCCTGGGGGGACGTCGTCATGCTGTACACCGTAGAATAATTCCCATACGCCGTACAACCGAGTTATCGAGCCACAGAGAAGGGCGGTGGCTCTCAGCCACCGCCCTTCTCCCGGTCAGGGGACTGTCAGCCGCTCGCCTTCTGCGTGAGGTCGTAGAAGGTGGCCGAACCGGCCGTGACCTTCTTGAAGTTGGCCTCGGCCCAGGAGGTGATCCGGGAGGACGTGCCGTCGCTGCTGCCGCCCATGCCGCCGCCCGCTCCGGAGGCGATGAAGTAGTGGATCTTTCCTTCCTCCACGTACTTCTTGAACTGTGCGAGCGTCGGGGACGGGTCGGTGCCGTTGAAGCCGCCGACGGCCATCACCGGCTCGCCGGTGGACAGCTGGTAACTCGCGGCGTTCTGGGCGCCGATGGCCGCCGCGACCCAGGTGTACTGGTCGGCGTCGGTCTCCAGCAGCTTCTTGGCCTCGGAGCCGACGCTGGCGCCGTTGAGCAGTCCGCCCATGCCGCCGCCGCCCATGCGGCCGCCGTCACCGGTCCGGCCGCCGGGGGTGGTGTTCTGGCCCTGCTGGTTCTGGCCGCCGCCCGGGAAACCGCCGCCGGGGAAGCCGTTGCCCTGCCCGCCCTGGGCGTTGCCGTTCTGCCGGTTCGGGCCACCGCCCGGGAAACCGCCACCGCCGGGGCCGCCACCGCCACCCGGCCCACCACGACCGCCCGCGACCGCCGGGCCCGCGGTGACGATCGAGCCTGTGTGCCCCTCGTTCACCGTGGTGAGCGTGTACGCCGCCGGACCGGCCAGCGCGGCGACCAGGCCCAACCCCGCCGCTCCCAGGGCCAGTCGGCGCCCCAGCCGGCCGGCGAAGATCAGGCCGAGGGCCGCCGTCAGACCGCCGACCAGGACGAACCACTTCAGCCAGGGCAGGTAGTCGGAGGAGCGGTTGAGCAGGACGTAGCCCCAGGCCGCGGTGGCCGTCATCGCGGCCGCCAGGGTCAGCGACGCCCACGCCTTGTCACGCTTGTCCCAGAGCAGCGCCGAGCCCATGCCGATCAGCGGTGCGATGTAAGGGGCGAGCGCCACCGTGTAGTACTCGTGGAAGATGCCCTGCATGTAGCTGAAGACCAGCATGGTCGTGATCAGCGCGCCGCCCCAGACGAGGAACGAACCGCGCGTCACCGACGTACGCCTCGTCTTGCGGGTGGCCACGAGGCCCGCCACGAGCAGGACCAGCGCGGCCGGGATCAGCCAGGAGATCTGTCCGCCGATGCTGGAGCTGAACAGTCGGTCCCAGCCGGTCTCGCCCCACTTGCCACCGCCGCCTCCGACGCTGCCGGTCTCGTCACCGTTGAGACGGCCCAAGCCGTTGTAGCCGAAGGTCAGTTCCAGGAAGCTGTTGTTCTGCGAGCCGCCGATGTACGGGCGGGAGGACGCCGGCCACAGCTCGACGATCGCGACCCACCAGCCGCCGGAGACGACCAACGCGACCGTGGCGAGGGCCAGTTGCCGGAATCGCTTCTTCATCGACACCGGTGCGCACACCGCGTGGACGAGGGCCAGCGGCGGCAGGATCAGGAAGGCCTGGAGTGTCTTGGCGAGGAAGGCGAAGCCGATGGCCACACCGGCCCACACCAGCCACTTCGTACGGCCGTCCTCCAGGGCCCGAATGACGAAGTAGCAGGCCACGGCCATCAGCAGGGCCAGCATCGCGTCCGGGTTGTTGAAGCGGAACATCAGCGTTGCGACGGGGGTGAGCGCGAGCACCGCGCCCGCGATCAGGCCGGCAGCGGGGCTGAACCGGCGGCGTACGGCCGCGTACACGACGGCCACCGTGCCGACTCCCATGAGGACCTCGGGGACGAGGATCGCCCAGGAGCTGAGGCCGAACAGCCGCACGGACAGGGCCATCGGCCACAGCGCGGCCGGGGGCTTGTCGACGGTGATGGCACCCGCCGCGTCCAGCGAGCCGAAGAACAAAGCCTTCCAGGACTGGCTGCCCGCCTGAACGGCCGCAGAGTAGAAGGAGTTGGCGTAGCCGGAGGCGCTCAGGTTGTAGAGGTAGAGCACCGCGATCGCCAGCAGCAGGCCGAGGAAGGCCGGGCGGGCCCAGCGGGGGTCCTCGGGCCGGCCGCGCCATATGCGCCGCGGGAAGGGCGGCTTCGAGGCGGAGGCCGGTGGTGGTGCCGCGGCGGGCCCGTCCCAGGCCGAGGGGCTCGTGCCCGTCTCGCGGGTTCTCTCGTCGTAGTACGTCGTCATCGGGCGTTCCTCGGGTCGGTGTCGGTCGGGCGTACCGGCTGGAGCTGCACGGTGGTGTCCCTCCAGGTGCGGTCCGCGGGGTCACCGGCGCGGAACCGGGTGGTGTCGTACGGGGCGTACCGCCGCTCCGTCGGATGCTCCGTCGGTCGCTCCGTCGGTCGCTGCGGGAGCGGGCCGTACTCGAGACGCGGGTCGGGCGCGGCCCCGGCGGTCGCGGGCTCGGCGTTCGAGGGCTCGGCGTTCGAGGGCTCGGCGTTCGAGGGCTCGTGCTCGTCCCGCCGGTCCGGGAACACCCACGCCCGGAAGAGCAGGAAGCGCAGCACCGTCGCCGCGAGGTTGGCGGCGATGAGGACCGCCAGTTCGGTGGAGTGCGCGGGCTCGGACGTGGCCGCGTTGAGCGCGCCGAGCGAGCCGCTGGTCAGGGCGAGCCCGATACCGAAGACGACCAGGCCCTGCGCCTGGTGCCGTACGGCCCCGCCGCGCCCGCGCACCCCGAAGGTGAGCCGCCGGTTCGCGGCGGTGTTGGCGATCGCCGAGACCAGCAGGGCGAGGGCGTTGGCGGCCTGGGATCCGGTGAAGACGCGGAAGCCGCTGTAGAGGAGCAGGTAGAAGAGGGTGGACAGGCCGCCGACGACGCAGAAGCCGACCAACTGGCGGGCCAGGCCCCGCGGTACGTCCTTGATCTCACTGTCGCGCGGGTCGTCGCCGAACGGCCGGGTGAGGCGGTCCAGCGGCAACGAACCGGTGGCCAGGGCCCTGCCGACCCGCCACACGCCCTTGAGGTCGTCGGTCGCGGTCTTGACGATGTGCACGGTCGAGTGGGGATCGTCGACCCAGTCGACCGGCACCTCGTGGATACGGAGTCCCGCGCGCTCGGCGAGCACCAGCATCTCGGTGTCGAAGAACCAGCCGGTGTCCTCGATCAGGGGCAGCAGCACCTGAGCCACGTCACGGCGGATCGCCTTGAACCCGCACTGGGCGTCCGAGAAGCGGGCCTGGAGCGAGCCGCGCAGGATGAGGTTGTAGGCCCGGCTGATGAACTCCCGCTTGGGGCCGCGCACCACGCGCGAGCTGCGGGCCAGCCGGGAGCCGATCGCGAGGTCCGAGTGGCCGGAGATCAGCGGCGCCACCAGCGGGAGCAGGGCGTTGAGGTGGGTGGACAGGTCCACGTCCATGTAGGCGAGGACCGGGGCGTCCGAGGACGACCAGACGGCCCGCAGGGCCCGGCCGCGGCCCTTCTGCTCCAGACGGAAGGTGGTGACCTCGGGGATCTCCGCCGCCAGCCGTGCCGCCACCTGCGGGGTGGTGTCCGTGGAGGCGTTGTCCGCGATCGTGATGCGGAACGCGTACGGGAACGTGCGGGCGAGGTGCTCGTGCAGTCTGCGGACGCAAGCCTGGAGGTCCTTCTCCTCGTTGTAGACGGGGATCACTACGTCCAGGACAGGCGTACCGGCTGGTGCGGCCGGGAGGTGCTCCCGCGCCGGCAGGGTGCCGGGAGAAGAATCGGTTCGCATGGAACCGACTTTCGTCAGGCGCCCTGTCGTGCCCATGTGGTGACGCTGTGGCGTGCCTGTGAGTGCTGTTGCCGGCTCATGTCCGGCTGCGGCCGGGCCGGCAGCGCGGGCAGGTGCACCGTGAACACCGTCCGCCCGGGCACGCTGTCGACGGTCACGGCACCGCCGTGCGCGGTCGCCACGGCCTGCACGATGGCGAGGCCGAGACCGGTCGAGCCGGTGGCGCGGGTCCGCGCGGAGTCGCCGCGTGCGAACCGTTCGAAGACGTGCGGAAGCAACTCGGCCGGGATGCCCTGCCCGTTGTCCTCGACGTCCACGCACAGCCAGGGGCCGCGCCGCTGGACGCGGGCGGTGACGGTCGTACCGGGCGGGGTGTGGTTGCGGGCGTTACCGAGCAGGTTGACGAGGACCTGCTGGAGCCGGGCCGCGTCCGCCGACACGAGCGCGGGCTCGTCGGGCAGGTCGAGACGCCAGTTGTGGTCCTGGCCGGCCGCGCGGGCGTCGCTGACGGTGTCCACGACGAGCGGTACGAGGTCGGTCTGCTCGAACTGCAACGGCCGCCCGGCATCCAGCCGGGCGAGCAGCAGCAGGTCCTCGACGAGCAGGGTCATGCGCCCGGCCTCGGACTCGATCCGCCCGAGGGCGTGCCGGGTGTCGGGCCCGACGTCCTCTCTGCCGCGCCGGGTCAGCTCGGCGTATCCGCGGATGGAGGCGAGGGGGGTCCGCAACTCGTGACTGGCGTCGGCGACGAACTGCCTGACCCGCGTCTCGCTCTGCTGCCGTGCGTGCAGGGCGCCGTGGACGTGGTCGAGCATCCGGTTGAGCGCTGCGCCGACCTGGCCGACCTCGGTGTGCGGATCGGTCTCGGAGTCGGGGACCCGCTCGCTGAGGTTCACCTCGCCGGTGTGCAGGGGGAGTTCGGAGACCCGGGTGGCGGTGGCGGCGACGCGGCGGAGGGGGCGGGTGGCTACGCCGATGAGGACGGAACCGGCGATGGCGGCGGCGACCAGGCCGGCGCCGGTGACGCTCACCTCGACGAGGATGAGCGTGTTGATCGTGGTGGTGACCGACTCGGTGGGCAGGGCGACGTAGTAGCTGCCTCCGTCGGCCCCGGGGACGAACTGGACGCGGTACTCGCCGAGGCCGGGTATCTCGACGGTGTGGATTCCACCCGTGGTCGGCACCTCGGCGAGGGCGGCCTTCTGCGCGCCGGTAAGGCTGACGGCGGTATTCCGCTGGAAGGGGCCCTTGTCGCTGGAGGCCTTTGCGAAGGCCGCCCTGGTGACGCTGCCATCGCCGCCGAGTTCGGCGGCGATGGTTTCCGGCTGGGCCGGTCCCTCGACGAAGCCGGTGACCCTGTCGATCGAGTCGGAGTCCTTCTCGCCGCCGGGTTTCATAGGTCCCGACAGACGCTTGCCGGCCTCGTCGACCTGCCTGTCCAACTGCTCGTACAGATGCGACCTGAGGGCAAGCGTCGTCACCGTTCCGATCACCGCACAGACCACGGCGATCAGCACCACGGACGCGACGACGAGCCGTGCCCGCAGCGTGCGCGGCTTGCCCGCCCGCGACAGCTTGCCCGCCCTCTGCTGCGTACTCGGCCGTCGCCGCCCGCTCATGAGGCCGCGGGCTTGATCAGGTAACCGGCACCACGCCGGGTGTGGATCATCGGCTCCCGCCCCGCGTCGATCTTCCGCCGCAGATACGAGATGTACAGCTCGACGACGTTGGCCTGCCCGCCGAAGTCGTACGACCACACGCGGTCGAGGATCTGCGCCTTGCTGAGCACGCGCCGCGGATTGCGCATCAGGAACCGCAGCAGCTCGAACTCGGTCGCGGTCAGGTGGATGTTCTCCCCGGCCCGGGTGACCTCGTGACTGTCCTCGTCGAGGGTGAGGTCGCCGACGACCAGCGTGGAGTCGGAGCGCCGGTCGGCGGCACCGGACCGCCGTATCAGCCCGCGCAGCCGCGCGACGACCTCTTCGAGGCTGAACGGCTTGGTGACGTAGTCGTCCCCGCCGGCCGTCAGCCCGGCGATCCGGTCCTCGACGGCGTCCTTGGCGGTGAGGAAAAGGACCGGCACGTCGGGCAGCTCACGGCGCAGCCGCCCGAGCACGGCCAGCCCGTCCATGTCGGGCAGCATCATGTCGAGCACGACCGCGTCGGGCCGGAAGTCGCGCGCGGTCTGGATGGCGCCCGTGCCGTCACCGGCACTCCGGATCTGCCATCCCTCATAGCGCAGGGCCATGGACAGCAGCTCGCTGATCGACATCTCGTCGTCCACCACAAGCACTCGGACGGGGCTCCCGTCCGGCCTCAGCAGTTCGGTGCGCCCCTGGGGCGAGGTCGTGGTCATGGTGCACACGATGTCGGGGCGCTCTGAGAGCGCCCTTTCGAGAACCTGTGATTTCCCTGAGAAACACACAGGCACTTCTCAGGGAACGCCTGGGAACGCCTGCGAATGCCGGGGCCGGTGGGGTGAGGCCTGTGGCGCCGCTGTGAGACGGGACGGAGAAGCTGTGGATCCGCTGGGCGGCACAGCAGGACGGTCATCAGCGGGCGGGGTTCATCCGCGGACGGGGTTCATCCGCGGACGGGGTTCATCAGCGAGCGGATCAGAACAACCCGTCCTGCACACCCACCTCCTCCTTGAACTCCCTCACCGGAACGGTCAGTTCCGCACCCCCGGCTGGCACCAGCCCCCACCCGCTCATCAGCCGCGTGTCCAGCACGACGACCCCACCCGCGGTCGCCAGATGCAGATCGGGCCCGGCAGCAGCCACGAGCTCCCCGCTCACGGTCCCACCGGCGACGAGCTCGCCCACCTCCCCGACGGCGACCGGCAGCCCGGCGAGCCCGAAGACCTCCACGTGATCGACGACTAGCAGGGGCTCCCGCACGAGCGACTCCGGCCACCCGCCCAGCGCGAGCGCCCGCGCGTGCAGCTCGGCGACCTCGACGGCCCGGTCAGCCGCCGCCTGCGGAAGCACGGCCCGCACGGCCCGCTTCTCGACGTATGGAATCCGGTCGGGCACCCCCAGCGCGGCCCGCAACAGCTCCTCCGTACGCCGCGCGGCCATGAGCGGCCCGACTCCGAGCCAGCTGAAGCACACGGCCCCCTGCTCCAACAGCCGCGCGGAGCCCCGCTCCTCCGCCGTGATCCCGACCTTGACCATGCCGGGCCCGAACCACGCCAAATACACGTGGTACGGCCGTGGATCGTCCGCGATCGTGTCGGCGGCCACGGAGTGCGCCCGGTCCAGCCGCGCACACTCCTCGCACCGCGCCCCCGTACTCCGCCCCGACACGGCCGCCCCTGCCGGACACGCATGCCCCCGAGCCCCCACACATGTCCGCACGCCCCCTTCCGCGACCCCGAAGGCCACCCGTTTCCCCCAGGTCAGCGCACTGCGCCGCCCGCCGTCCCACGCCAGCACGGGACCGTCCGCCGACCACCGCAGCCCCGAGCACTTCCACGCCTGTGCCATCTCTGTCGAGACTAGAGGGCACCACTGACAACGGCGTCCGCGCGAGTCAACGCCCCGAGTCGGCAACCACAACAGCGGCCTCGGGCTCCCCGCCGAGACCCACATCACCGCGCATGACGACTCCCCCGGCCACCTCGTCCACACGGCCCGAACCCGCGGTCCGCCGCCGCCCGGCCAGCCGACACCCGAGGCACTCGTCATGCCCGGCCCGCGCCCCCGAGTCCCGCACCCGCCACCCCCACTCCTCCCGGGGCCGGATCCCCGGTCCCTTCCCCCAACCGGCCAGATGCAGCGCCCAGGTGACGAACAGCGCGACCACACCGATCCCGAGCCCACCGACGATCAGCACGCCAGAAACGAAGCACACCCCCGCCCCCGCCACGGCGGCCCCGACACTCGCGATCCCGGTTCCGACCCACCCGGCTGCCGTGTGCCCGTGGTCATACTGATGTGCGCTCATGCGCTGCCCCCCTTTTCACACGAATGACACGCGAAGGCCCGGGAAACCCGCCCCCGACCCCCTCACCAACTAAGCTTTTAGCGCCCCAAACATCTCACGAACTAAGGGATATGGGAATGCAAGCCAAGCCGCGTCCGGCCGCGACACCGGAGCAGGCACTGTCGGCGATGGACCACCTCATCGCGACCCACCTGGTCGGACAGCACGAGATCGCCCAACAGGTGGGTCTGAGTGTGACCGACCTCACCTGCTTCGCCTACGTCATCGAGGCCGGCGAGAACCTGCCCACGGCCGGCGACCTGGCAGCCCGCGTCCACGTCACCACGGGCGCGGTCACCGGCATCCTCAACCGCCTGGAACGCGCCGGCTACATCACCCGCCTCCCCGACCCGACCGACCGCCGCCGCATCCGCGTAGCCGCCCGGCCGGAAGCTGTCGCCCGCGTCCGAGAGGTCTACGAGCCGTACTACGCCCGCCTCGCGGAACTCTTCGCGGACTACTCACCCGACGAAATCGCGGTCCTGAACGACTGGTTCACCCGCGCGAGCGCGCTGGCGGCGAACTACTTGGAGGAACACTGCCGGCCCGACTGAGGAACAGCGGAATCACCAGTCAGACCGGACGACTCCCCGCCCTTCGGGAAGAAGAGATTCCTACCTCACCCACACGGGCTATTCATTTCTCCCCTCCTATCCCCTGAATCCCTTCAGAACTTCACTGCGCACCGAAGCGACGGGACGCATAGTGACCCGGACCGCTACGCGCCAGGAGCCCGGTACTGGACCTGCCCGGCTGTGCGCAGGGCCTCGATCGTTTCGTCGACGGTCAGGAGAACTGTTGTCTCGAACGAGCTCAGCGCACCGCCTCCGCTGATCGCCAGGGCGACCGCGGCCATGGACACGTTGTCCGGGGCCTCCCACAGGTTGTAACCGTCGTGCGTGCCGAAGGCGTACCAGAAGCCATGGAGCTTCCCGCCGACGGACTCGATGTACGACCGAGCGGCCTCTGCCCGGTCCTCCGGGCGGCCGATCAGCCTCGCCCAGGTCTCCGGGGTGTAGCTGAATCTCGACAGGTAGAGCGGCATGGTGTCTCCCTTTCGTTCCAACAAGGGATGCCCCCGCCGGGCGGGAAAGGCGCCGGCGGCGACCGGGCATCCCCCGAACGGCCGGGGACGGTGTGCGGCCCATCGAGTCGGGAAACGCCAGAGGCCCCGGAATGAGGGGGCCTTTGATCTGCGTGCACTCGGCAGAATTCGAACCTCAGACCTTCTGATCCGTAGGATCGGGCAGCACGCCTTGAGGAGTGCTGGCAGCATCCTGCTCCGATCGCTCAGGTCGGCGAGCATGCGCGGCTGTGTGCCGTCGTTGCCGTCAGAGTTGCCGTCAAACCCAATGGCGCACCCCCCTCTCGACAACGGGGTGAAAGGGGGCACGTGCGGCGGATGAAAGACGCCAGGTACCACGCCCGCTTCGTGGTGTGTGGGTCGCCGGCGGACGGAGTGGCAGCTGGGGTAGGTGGTGGCCTATTGACGATCGGCAGTGCGGAGTGTGCCGCTACCGGGTCAGACCAGCACACTCTTCGGCACGACTCAGTGGTGGTGATTCCACCAGTACAGCGCGAGCACTCCGATGCCGCTCAAGCTCGCCTTGACCGCGACGCGCACCAGCTCATCACCGGCAGAATGTAGGAGCCGACGGAAGTGCCGCCGGGCGGGCCCCTCCGCAAGGTGGACGTGCCCCCGGTCTCGCTTTCGTGACATTTGGATGATCTTCGCGGTGGGTCGATGTCCGACCTGGCGCCTACACTTCCTGTTGCTGGGAATCTCGGCCTCCCTTGGTTGATGTTCCTGACGGTGTTGGCGGCCTCCTGCGTAGGACCAGGGGGCCGCCGCCGTTTCCGGGGGAGGCCCTGTCGGCCGCGGATCTAGTTTGACGCACCGCACTGACAGTCAGTGCCCTTCGACGTCAAGAACGATCAAGAGCGACCCCCACGAACGCGGTCTAAGCAGGCATAGGGAACCTGCGAAGGGTAAAAGCTCAACGAGCAGGCTGCCCATGTCGAGCTCCTGCACAGGCGAGCGGGACGTCTTTCATGGAACGGGAGAGGCCGGCCTCACCGCCACGCCAGGCGGCGAAGTGGTCTCCGGGTGAACATCTGGCAGGACACCCCCTCCGCTATCAGCAGGCATCCATTTCGCGGCACCGCCTGATGAGGTCGGCCCCCTTGCCACCACTGATGTCGATGACCGCACTGACCAACCCTCTGGAGTTATGCGCAGTGAACGCATCGATCTCGCGCAGCACGCCCCCGTTCTTGATGCGGTTGGTCAGCTCGGTGACCTGGTTGTAGATCGAGCGGCGCTCGGCCATCAGATT
>NZ_DF968307.1:0-76310 GCF_001270025.1 Streptomyces azureus
CAGAGCACGCACCGGACGCCGCTCCTTGAGGGGCGAACGTTGCCTGCCGGGGCACTGGCTGCCTCAGGCCGGCCGCTGCGGGCCGCCCGTCCCGCCTAGCCGCGGGCAATCGTGCCGCCAAGGGCGAGGGGCCCCCGCTCGGGCCAAGCCGAGAGCTTCGGGGAGGGTGGGCGCAGCGGCACCCCGTTCCGCCGGGCTGCGGACCCCCCGGCCTCAGCAGCCGCCGGCGTCACCTCGTCGCGCCGAGCTGCGCACCCACCCGGCCCCGCCGACAGCACCGGGTACCTTCCAGCGCTGTCAAGCTGTCGCCGCCCCCGCCGCCGGCGGAGCCAACTGCCGCGCCAGCCACGTCGGCACACCCCCGAGCAACCGGAACAACCGCCGAGCCTCCTCCCGCAGCCGGGACGCCTCCGGCTCGGTCTCCGTGTCGGCGAGCGACACCAGCGCCGGCGCCGTACCGACGAGATACCCCAGCTCCTCACGGATCCGCAGCGACTCCGTGAAACCGTGCCGGGCCTCCGCCAATTCCCCGTCCCGCAACGCCAGTCCGGCCAGGTGCCGCCATGTGAAGGACAGCAGCAACGGGTCGGACTGCGCCGTCGCGCCCGCGTGCGCGCGGCGATACGCGGCGCGCGCCGCCTGCGGAGAACGCGTCAGGTTCTCCGCGAGCAACCCGCGACGGAAGTCCAGCAGGGCCCGCTGCGGAGCCCCCGGAGGGATCAGCGCCGCCGCCCGCCCCAGCGCCGCCCGCGCCTCGTCGGCCCGGTCGCGCACCGCGAGCACCGTCGCGGCGTAGGCCAAGTACCCGCGTTCACAAGCGGCCGCACCCCGCTCGTCGTCGCTGTGGGCCAGCGCCTCGGCGGTGCGCAGGGCGTCCTCGGCCTCCTCCCAGCCCTGCTCCGTGTAGAGACTCCGTTCGACCAGCAGCGACGCGCGTTGCAGCGCCGCCGCGGGGGTGTCCGGCAGCAGCAGGGCGGCCGCGTCGGCCCAGCACGCGCGTGAGCGCAGCCGCCACACCGCGGTCTGGAGGGGATCGTCACCGGCGGTCGTTCCGTTACCAGACATGGCGGTATGCGCCACGTTGCCCTCCCCGAGCACGCCATCGAGCTGTTGAGTGGTGGCGGCATCTCAGCACGAATCGCGTCGCCGGGCCAAGAGGGTGGGTGAAGGATTTCACAAAGTCGTGGGACTCCGGGGCGCCCCGTGTTCGGGCAGGGACGCCCCGCGTCTCAGCTCATCCGCAGCGCCAGGAAGAAGTCGAGCTTGTCCTCCAGGCGCGACAGGTCACGGCTCGTCAACTGCTCGATACGGCCCACCCGGTAGCGCAGCGTGTTGACGTGGAGGTGGAGCCGGGTGGCGCAACGGGTCCAGGAGCCGTCGCAGTCCAGGAAGGCCTCCAGGGTGGGGATCAGTTCCGCTCTGTGGCGGCGGTCGTAGTCCCGGAGGGGGTCCAGGAGGCGGGCCGTGAAGGCGCGGCGGACGTCGTCCGGGACGAAGGGCAGCAGGAGGACGTGGGAGGCCAGTTCCTGGTGGCCCGCCGCGCAGACCCGGCCGGGACGGGCCGCCGCCACCCGGCGGGCGTGGCGGGCCTCCTCCAGCGCGCCGCGCAGGCCCTCCGCAGAGTGCACGGCCGCGCTGACGCCGAGCGTGAGACGGCCGTCGTCGTTCAGGCCGGCCGTCAGGGGGTCCCGCACGGACTCCAGGAGCGCGTCCGCGAGGACGCCGCTCTCCGAGCCGTCGTGCTCCGTCGAGACGGCCGGGAGCGGGACGAGGGCGATGGCCTCGTCGCCCGTGTGGGCCACGGCGATGCGGTCGGACGGCTCCGGGCCGGCCGACAGGGGGTCGACGAGGATCTCCTCCAGCAGGGCCTGGGCGACCGGGCCGCCCTCGATCTCGGCGCCGTCCCAGTCGACGTGGGCCACGACGACCTGCCAGTGCGGCGCGGCCCCGAGGCCGGGCAGCAGGACCGGGGCGGCCACCCGGAGGCGGGCGGCGATCTCGGCGGGGGCGGCGCCCGTCTGGACCAGTTCCAGGACCTCCTGGGCGAGGCGGCGGCGGACCGTGCGGGCGGCCTCGCGGCGGTCCCGCTCGACCGCGATCAGCTGCGTGACGCCGTAGAGCAGGTCGAGGCGCTCCTCCGCCCAGTCCCCGGCGTCCGCCTCGACGGCCAGCAGCCAGTCGGACAGCACGGTCTCGCGGGCGTCCCGGGCGGTCTGCGGCGAGCGGCCCGTCGAGCGGACCGGGAAGAGGGAGTAGGTGGTGCCGCCCAGGAGGACGCGGTGCGGGGCGCGGCGGCCCGCGCGGGTGGCCGTGAGGTGTTCCGCCGCCAGCCGGCCGCAGGCCTCCGCGGGGAGGGCGGGGCCCGACGTCTTCGGGCCCGCGATCAGGCGGCCGGTGGGGGAGAGGACCCAGGCGCGCAGGTCCAGGTCGGAGCCCAGCAGGTCCAGGACGACGTCCGGTCCGCCGCCCGCCGGGCCCGACGTCATCATCCGGCGGTGCCGGTCGACCACGGCCGCGAGGTCTCCGGCGCGCTCGCCGGAGACCTGTCGTACGACGTGCTCGGTGATCGTCGCGAACGCCACCGACTCGTGCACCGCGAAGAGCGGGAGGCGGTGGCGGGCGCAGGCCGCGACCAGGTCGTCCGGCACGTCGCCGAGCTCGGCCTCGCCCGCGGCGAGGGCCGTGACTCCCTCCTGCACCAGGATCCGGACGAACGGCTCCGAGTCCGCGGCGTCCCGGCGCCAGGCCAGGCCCGTGAGCACCAGCTCGCCGCCCGAGAGGTAGCGGCTGGGGTCGCGCAGGTCGGTGGTCATGACACCGCGCACGGTGCGGTCCAGCTCGTCCTCGCCGCCGAGCAGCTTGAGGCCCAGCGCGTCGGTGTCCAGCAGTGCGCGCAGCCGCATTCTCGTCGCCGCCGATCTTTGTCTCGAAATCTATGGTGGATCTTGGTGGGGTGTGGGGGTGAACGTCCGTTCGGTGGGCTGGTGAGCGGGGTTCGTCGCCCTCCGGACGTGTCCTGGCTGTGTCCCAGGTCACGCGGCTGTGCCGCGCGTTTCCACAGGAAAACGAGGAGGTTTCGGATGGCCTCCGTTCATACGAATCTACAAGATGCCCGTCCTGGCCAGCCAACTCCTTCATGGTTTCCGTGACTGACCCCGCCGGAGCGCCGCCCTGTGTACTGAGTCCATTACGCGTTGACAGCACATGAACGAGCCGGGACCGCCGCACACGGATTGGCTCAATCTGAACGCCCCACACGAAGACGAAGAAGAGAGCCGGTCATGGACTTCCTTCGCCCCGCCAGCTGGGAGGAGGCGCTCGCCGCGAAAGCCGAGCATCCCACCGCTGTGCCGATCGCGGGTGGCACCGACGTGATGGTCGAGATCAACTTCGACCACCGCCGGCCCGAGTACCTCATGGACCTGAACCGCATCGGCGATCTCTCCGAGTGGGAGGTCGGCGAGGAGAGCGTGCGGCTGGGTGCCTCCGTGCCCTACACGACGATCATGGAGAACCTGCGTGCCGAGCTGCCGGGGCTCGCCCTGGCCTCGCACACGGTCGCCTCTCCGCAGATCCGCAACCGCGGCGGCGGCGGCGGCAACCTCGGCACCGCCTCCCCGGCCGGCGACGCCCACCCCGCCCTGCTCGCCGCGGGCGCCGAGGTCGAGGTCGAGTCGGTGCGCGGGGCACGGCGTATCCCGATCGACGAGTTCTACACGGGCGTCAAGCGCAACGCGCTGGCCCCCGACGAGCTGATCCGGGCCGTGCATGTGAGGAAGGCCGACGGACCGCAGCAGTTCTCCAAGGTGGGGACCAGGAACGCGATGGTCATCGCCGTGTGTGCCTTCGGGTTCGCGCTGCACCCGCAGACGCGGACCGTGCGGACCGGCATCGGTTCGGCCGCTCCGACCCCCGTTCGGGCCAAGGCCGCCGAGGAGTTCCTGAACGCCGCCCTGGAGGAGGGCGGCTTCTGGGAGAACGGGAAGATCATCACCCCGTCCGTCGCCAAGCAGTTCGCGGACCTGTGCTCCGCCGCCTGCAACCCGATCGACGACGTCCGGGGCACCGCGAGCTACCGCCGCCACGCGGTCGGCGTCATGGCCCGCCGCACGCTGACCTGGACCTGGGAGTCCTACCGCGGCGCCCGCCGCACCACCGAGGGAGCTGCGTAATGCGCGTCAACTTCACGGTCAACGGCCGTCCGCAGGAAGCCGACGACGTGTGGGAGGGCGAGTCCCTGCTGTACGTGCTGAGGGAGCGGCTCGGCCTGCCGGGCTCGAAGAACGCCTGTGAGCAGGGCGAGTGCGGGTCGTGCACGGTCCGGCTGGACGGTGTGCCGGTGTGTTCGTGCCTGGTGGCGGCGGGGCAGGTGGAGGGCCGCGAGGTCGTCACCGTCGAGGGGCTCGCCGACTACGCCAAGCAGCGCGCCGAGGGCGGCTGCACGAGTGGCGCCTGCGGTACGACGCTCCAGAACGCCCGGCAGTGGGAGGCCAGGGGCACCGACTCGCAGACCGGCGAGGGCACCGAACTCTCCCCGATCCAGCAGGCGTTCATCGACGCCGGCGCCGTCCAGTGCGGCTTCTGCACGCCCGGTCTGCTGGTCGCCGCCGACGAGATGCTGGAGCGCAACCCGACCCCGACCGACGCGGACATCCGCGAGGCGTTGTCGGGCAACCTGTGCCGCTGCACCGGCTACGAGAAGATCATGGACGCGGTTCGCCTCGCGGCCGCCCGGCAGGGAGAGGCGGTCTGATCATGTCTTCCCCCAACGGAACCCCCACCAAGATCACTCAGGGCTCCCAGACCAAGGGCGGCATCGGCGAGTCCACGCTCCGCCCGGACGGCACCCTCAAGGTCACCGGCGAGTTCGCGTACTCGTCCGACATGTGGCACGAGGACATGCTCTGGGGCCAGATCCTCCGCTCGACCGTCGCGCACGCCGAGATCGTGTCCATCGACACCAGCGAGGCCCTGGCCACGCCGGGCGTCCACGCCGTGCTGACGTACGACGACCTGCCGACCGACGTGAAGAACTACGGGCTGGAGATCCAGGACACCCCGGTCCTCGCCCACGGCAAGGTCCGCCACCACGGCGAGCCGGTCGCGATCGTCGCCGCCGACCACCCGGAGACCGCGCGCCGCGCCGCCGCCAAGATCAAGGTCGACTACCGCGAACTGCCCGTCATCACCGACGAGGCGTCGGCGACCGCGCCGGACGCGATCCTGGTCCACGAGGACCGCGACGACCACCACGCCGGGCACGTCCCGCACCCGAACATCGTCCACCGCCAGCCGATCGTCCGCGGTGACGTGGCAAAAGCCCGCAAGCGGGCCGACGTCATCGTCGAGGGCGAGTACACCTTCGGCATGCAGGACCAGGCCTTCCTCGGCCCCGAGTCCGGCCTCGCCGTACCGGAGGAGGACGGCGGCGTCCACCTCTACATCGCCACCCAGTGGCTGCACAGCGACCTGCGCCAGATCGCGCCCGTGCTCGGCCTGCCCGAGGACAAGGTGCGGATGACGCTGTCCGGCGTCGGCGGCGCGTTCGGCGGCCGCGAGGACCTGTCCATGCAGATCCACGCCTGCCTCCTGGCGCTGCGCACCGGCAAGCCGGTCAAGATCGTCTACAACCGGTTCGAGTCCTTCTTCGGGCACGTCCACCGCCACCCGGCCAAGCTCCACTACGAGCACGGGGCCACCAAGGACGGCAAGCTCACGCACATGAAGTGCCGGATCGTCCTGGACGGCGGCGCCTACGCCTCCGCCTCCCCGGCCGTCGTCGGCAACGCCTCCTCCCTGTCGGTCGGCCCGTACGTGATCAACGACGTGGACATCGAGGCCATCGCCCTCTACACCAACAACCCGCCCTGCGGCGCCATGCGTGGCTTCGGCGCGGTCCAGGCGTGCTTCGCCTACGAGGCGCAGATGGACAAGCTGGCGAAGAAGCTCGGCATGGACCCGGTGGAGTTCCGGCAGCTCAACGCCATGGAGCAGGGCACGATCATGCCGACCGGGCAGCCGGTCGACTCGCCGGCCCCGGTCGCCGAACTCCTGCGCCGCGTCAAGGCGATGCCGATGCCGCCGGAGCGCCAGTGGGAGTCCAGCGAGGGCGCCGACGTACGGGAGCTGCCGGGCGGCCTGTCCAACACCACGCACGGCGAAGGCGTCGTACGCGGTGTCGGCTACGCGGTCGGCATCAAGAACGTGGGCTTCTCCGAGGGGTTCGACGACTATTCGACCGCGAAGGTCCGCATGGAGGTCGTGGGCGGCGAGCCCGTCGTCACCGTCCACACGGCCATGGCCGAGGTCGGCCAGGGCGGTGTCACGGTCCACGCGCAGATCGCCCGCACCGAGCTGGGCGTCACGCAGGTGACCATCAACCCGGCCGACACGCGGGTGGGCAGTGCCGGTTCGACGTCGGCCTCCCGGCAGACGTACGTCACCGGCGGCGCCGTGAAGAACGCCTGTGAGCTGGTCCGCGAGAAGGTGCTGGAGATCGGCCGCCGCAAGTTCGGGTCGTACCACCCGGCCTGGGCCACGGCCGAACTGCTCCTGGAGGGCGGCAAGGTCGTCACGGACGGTGGCGAGGTCCTCGGCGACCTGGTCGACGTCCTGGAGGACGAGGCCGTGGAGGTCGAGGAGGAGTGGCGGCACCGGCCGACCGAGCCCTTCGACCTGCGCACCGGCCAGGGCAACGGGCACGTGCAGTACTCCTTCGCCGCGCACCGCGCCGTCGTCGAGGTCGACACCGAGCTCGGCCTGGTGAAGGTCATCGAGCTGGCCTGCGCCCAGGACGTCGGCAAGGCGCTCAACCCGCTGTCCGTGCTCGGCCAGATCCAGGGCGGCACGACACAGGGCCTGGGCGTCGCGGTCATGGAGGAGATCATCGTCGACCCGAAGACGGCGAAGGTGAAGAACCCCTCCTTCACGGACTACCTGATCCCGACCATCCTCGACACGCCGACCATCCCGGTCGACGTCCTCGAACTCGCCGACGAGCACGCCCCGTACGGGCTGCGCGGCATCGGCGAGGCGCCCACCCTGTCGTCGACCCCGGCGGTCCTCGCGGCCATCCGGAACGCGACCGGGCTCGAGCTGAACCGGACTCCGGTGCGGCCCGAGCACCTGACGGGCACGTCACTCTCCGAGGCCTGAACAGGAGAGTTCCGTCCGGGGGACCGCCTCCCCCGGACCCCCTCGTTCGTCTCGGGCCGTCCCCCGGGTCGTGCATCCCAACCCCCTATGAAACTTGGGAGTAGGCCCACAT
Source organism: Streptomyces azureus (assembly GCF_001270025.1). Lineage (NCBI taxonomy): Bacteria > Bacillati > Actinomycetota > Actinomycetes > Kitasatosporales > Streptomycetaceae > Streptomyces > Streptomyces azureus. The sequence goes on from NZ_DF968307.1 coordinate 7,268, forward strand.
GACCCAGCAGTCACTGGAGCCGAGGACCACAGCCGAGGACGCGGGCGAAGGCACCCGCGTCCCGGCCGGACGGTCCTGGCTCGACCGGTACTTCCACATATCCCACAGAGGGTCCACGGTCGCGCGCGAAGTGCGCGGCGGCGTCACCACCTTCATGGCGATGGCGTACATCCTCCTGCTCAACCCCCTGATCCTGTCCGGCAAGGACGCGGCGGGGAACACCCTCGCCCAGCAGGGCCTGATCACCGCGACCGCGTTCGCGGCGGCCCTCACCACCCTGCTGATGGGTCTCGTCGGCAAGGTGCCGCTCGCCCTCGCCGCCGGTCTGTCCGTCTCCGGAGTCCTCGCCTCCCAGGTCGCGCCCGAGATGACCTGGCCGCAGGCGATGGGCATGTGCGTGATGTACGGCGTGGTCATCATGCTGCTGGTCGTCACCGGCCTGCGCGAGATGATCATGAACGCGATCCCGCTCGCGCTCAAGCACGGCATCACCATGGGCATCGGCCTGTTCATCGCCCTCATCGGCTTCTACAAGTCCGGCTTCGTGCACCAGGGCGAGGCCACCCCCCTCGCGCTCGGCCCGGCGGGTGAACTGGCCGGTTGGCCGGTGCTGCTCTTCGCCGGCACCCTGCTGCTGATCTTCATGCTCCAGGCCCGGAACATCCCGGGCGCCATCCTCATCGGCATCGTCAGCGGCACGGTCGTCGCCGCGGTCCTGAACGCCGCCGGCGTCATCGACCCCAAGCAGTGGGCGGCCGGCGCCCCCGAACTGCACGGCGGCGCGGTGTCCATGCCCGACTTCTCGCTCTTCGGGGACGTGGAGTTCGGAGGGTGGGGCGAGGTCGGCGCGATGACCGTCGGCATGATCGTCTTCACGCTGGTGCTGGCCGGGTTCTTCGACGCGATGGCGACGATCATCGGCGTCGGCACCGAGGCGAAGCTCGCCGACGACAAGGGCCGGATGCCGGGCCTGTCCAAGGCGCTGTTCATCGACGGCGCCGGCGGCGCGATCGGCGGGGTGTCCGGCGGCTCCGGCCAGACGGTGTTCATCGAGTCGGCCACGGGCGTCGGCGAGGGCGCGCGCACCGGCCTCGCCTCGGTCGTCACCGGTGCGTTCTTCGCGGCCTGCCTGTTCTTCACGCCGCTCACGGCGATCGTGCCGCAGGAGGTCGCGTCCGCCGCCCTCGTCGTCATCGGCGCGATGATGCTGATGAACGCCCGGCACGTGGACTGGGCCGACCGGGCCACCGCCGTCCCGGTGTTCCTGACGGTCGTCCTGATGCCGTTCACGTACACCATCACCACCGGTGTCGCCGCGGGCGTCATCTCCTACGTCGCCATCAAGACCGCCCAGGGCAAGGTGCGCGAGATCGGCGCCTTCATGTGGGTGCTGACGGCGATCTTCCTCGTCTACTTCGCCCTCAATCCGATCGAGAGCTGGCTGGGTGTCCACTGACACCCGTGGCAGCCTCGTCGCTCGCAGCCGTAAGGAGACCGAGACAGATGCTGGACATCGCCGAGGAGCTGAACCGGTGGGTCGAGCAGGGCCGTGACTTCGCCGTGGCCACCGTGGTGGCCGTCGGCGGCAGCGCGCCCCGCCTGCCCGGCGCCGCGCTCGCGGTGGACGCCGAGGGCACGGCGATCGGCTCGGTCTCGGGCGGCTGCGTGGAGGGCGCGGTCTACGAGCTGTGCGAGCAGGCGCTACGGGACGGCGACACCGTCCTGGAGCGCTTCGGCTACAGCGACGACGACGCCTTCGCCGTGGGCCTGACCTGCGGCGGCGTCATCGACATCCTGGTCACCCCGGTCCGGGCAGGCGATCCGGTCCGCCCGGTGGTCGCGGCCGCGCTCACCGCCGCCGCGTCCGGGAAGGCGGCGGCGGTGGCGCGGATCGTTTCGGGCCCGCCCGAACTGGCGGGCCGAGCCCTGCTCGTCCGCCCCGACGGCTCCTACGACGGCGCCTTCGGCGGCCATCCGGAACTGGACCGCACGGTCGCGGCCGAGGCGGGCGCCTTCCTGGACGCCGGCCGCACCGGCACCCTGGAGATCGGAGAGCAGGGCTCCCGCTGCGGAGCACCGCTCACGGTTCTGGTCGAGTCCTCGGTCCCGCCGCCTCGAATGATCGTGTTCGGCGCGATCGACTTCGCCTCCGCCCTGGTCCGCGTCGGCACGTTCCTCGGCTACCACGTCACGGTGTGCGACGCCCGCCCCGTCTTCGCGACCCGGGCGCGCTTCCCGGAGGCCGACGAGATCGTCGTCGAGTGGCCCCACCGCTACCTCGAACGCACGGACGTCGACGCCCGCACGGTCCTGTGCGTCCTCACCCACGACGCCAAGTTCGACGTGCCCCTGCTGAAGCTGGCGCTGCGGCTGCCGGTGGCGTACGTCGGTGCCATGGGCTCCCGGCGCACCCACCTGGACCGAAACGCCCGCCTGCGCGAAGTCGGCGTCACCGAGCGGGAGTTGAGGCGGCTGCACTCCCCGATCGGCCTGGACCTCGGGGCCCGTACGCCCGAGGAGACGGCCCTGTCGATCGCCTCGGAGATCGTCGCCGCCAGGCGCGGCGGCAGCGGGGTCTCGCTGACCGGGGCCCATACGCCGATCCACCACGAGCCGGAGTCGAAGGCGGTGGGGCGGATCGGGTCGGTGGCCTGACACCGGGTCAGCCGGCCGCCGCGGCCTCCAGGAGCCAGAACGGTTCCGCCTCCGGGAGCGGTGTGACGGAGACGAGGGACAGGCCGGCGGCCTCGCACAGCTCCTGGAAGTCCGCGCGGGTGCGCTCCCGTCCGCCCACGTTCACCAGCATGTTGAGGTCGCTGAGATACGTGCTCCCGTCGTCGTCGGTCCCGACGACCTCGGGCAGTACCGGTTCCAGGATCAGGACGCGTCCGCCGGGCGGCAGCACCGCGCGGCAGTGGCGCAGGATCGTGACCGCCCGGTCGTCCGGCCAGTCGTGCAGGATGCTCTTCATCAGATAGAGGTCCGAGCCCTCGGGCACCGACCGGAAGAAGTCCCCGGCGACCAGGGAGCAGCGTTCCGTGAGCCGAGCGAGCCGGGGCGGCCCGGGTCGAGGAGTGAACCCGCGGGGGCCACCGCGAAGGTGCCGAAGCTGTGTTCCCTCAGCAGGCCGAGGCCCGCCAGGGCACGAAGCAGCCGGGTCATGGGCTGGGGCTCGGCTCCGGCGTCGGCGGCCACGTCGGCTGCCGGGCGTGGCGTGTCGCCGATCAGCTCGACGATCCTCAACCGGACGGCCGCGCGCACGGTCTGCGCGGCCATGCCGCCGAAGACGAGCCGCACGAGCAGCTCGCGGTCGGTCATGTCCGGTGCCAGGGCATGGGTGTTCGCCACAGGTCTTCCCCTCCTACGTTGTTTCGTCCGGTCAGCCGGCGGAGTTCGCCCCGCCGGCCAGGGCGGTGGGCGTGCAGCCCGCGAACGCCAGTACGTCGCGATGGAGATGAGGCTGGTCGACGTAGCCGCAGGCCAGGGCGACGTCGGCGGCGTTCGCGCCCGCGCTGAGGGCGCGGGCGGCGTGGTCGAAGCGGACCAGCATGGCGGCGCGTTTCGGGGTGAGGCCGATCTGGTCGCTGAACCGGGACCACAGCCGCTTGCGGCTCCAGCCGCAGGCGTCGGCCAGTTCGCCGACCCGTACCCGGCCCCGACGGGCCACGATGGTGTCCCAGACCGCGGCCACCTCGGGCGCCATCGCCGGTGCCCGCGCGGCCCGTTCGGCGAGGAACCGGTCCACGAGCGTGAGCCGCTGCTCCCAGGCCGGGGCCTCGGCCAGCCGCTCCCGCAGCCGCGACCCGGCCCGCCCCCAGAGGTCGTCGAGCCCCCTGACGGATCCGTCCAGCTCGCGCGGGGAGACGCCCAGCAGGGCATAGGCAGCCCGGGGCGACAGACGCATCTCGACGCACTCGACGCCCGCACCGCGGATCCGGGCCGGGCCGGGCGACAGCGCGGCGGCGAAGCTCGGCAGGTCCTGGTGACCGTGGGCACCGTCCACCGAGAACGGGCTCTCCGCGAGCCCGATCACGACGACCACCGCCGGCTGCGGAAGTACCCGCAACTCCAGCCCGGCTGCGGCGCGTTCACGGAACCCGGCCATCCGGACGCCGTCGAGTGACATGCCGTCGCGGGGGAGGGCGACGTCCCAGCCGGGCTCGCTCTCCGCTTCGTAACTACGCATGCCTCCACGGTCGCCGACTTCGCCGCTCCTGTCTTGGACGAAAGTTCCGCGCACGCGCCATGCGGGGACGCCTACGGACGTCTGAGCAAACGGTTCAGTGCCCGGCCGAACACGTACCGCGCCGACGGCCGCAGGACGCCGTCGAAGAACGACGGCAGCAGTCGGATCCGGATCTCCTCCCGCCAGACCACACGGGTACGCCCCCCGGGTCCCGGCCGCACCTCCAGCTCCGCCCAGCCCAGCACCACCCGGCCCCGCTTCTCCAGGCGGCACATCCCCGGCGCCCCGTCCTCCGGCGGCTGCCACACCGTGACCTCCATCGCGTCGTCGAAGGCCAGCGCCCCGGCACCCGACCGGGCCACGACCACCGTGCCCACGCGGGTCGGCCCGGGCGGAACGACCCTGACCGCCGTCCACGGCACCACCTCACCGTGTCGCGGCCACAGCGTGATCCGCCGCCACGCCTCGTCGAGGGGAAGCGGGACCGTGCGTTCGAGCAGGATGTTCGCCACCCCTCGATCGTAGGGAACCGAGAAGGTACGCCTGGGCTATGCACTCCGTGCATAGAGGCCGTTCGGTGTCCGGCCTCTTCCCCTGGTTACTCGCGCCGACACGCAAGCGAAAGCCAGTGGAAGGAGAGTCCCGTGAGCGCACGTGCCTGGCGCCGGGCCCTGGTGACCGGCGGCGCCGGATTCGTGGGATCCCATCTGTGCGCACGGCTGACCGACTCCGGCACGGAGGTCGTGTGCCTGGACAACCTGGCCACCGGCTCCCGCGCCAACGTGGTCGGCCTGGAGCAGCGGCCCGGCTTCCGCTTCGTGCGCGGTGACGCCACCGACCCGGCGGCCTGGCAGGCGCTGCCCGGCCGGTTCGACCTCGTCCTGCACTTCGCGTGTCCCGCCTCGCCCGCCGACTACCTGCGGCTGCCGCTGGAGACCCTCGACGTCGGCAGCACCGGCACCCGGCTCGCACTGGAGCGGGCCCACGCCGACGGCGCCCGGTTCGTCCTCGCCTCCACCTCCGAGGTCTACGGCGACCCGCTGGAGCACCCACAGCGCGAGGGCTACTGGGGCAACGTCAACCCGATCGGCCCGCGCAGCGTCTACGACGAGTCCAAGCGCTTCGCTGAGGCCCTGGTCACCGCCCATCGGGGCGTGCACGGCACCGACACCGCGATCGTCCGCATCTTCAACACCTACGGCCCCCGCATGCGCACCGGCGACGGCCGCGCCGTCCCCACCTTCATCGCGCAGGCCCTGGACGGCATGCCCCTGACCGTCGCCGGCGACGGCGGGCAGACGCGCTCGCTCTGCTACGTCGATGACACCGTGGACGGGGTGCTCGCCCTGGCCGCCTCCACCGAGACCGGGCCCGTGAACATCGGCGGCGGAGACGAGATCACGATGCTGGAGCTGGCCCGCCGGACCGTGGAGATCACAGGCTCCGCCTCCCGGATCCGGTTCGTGGACCGCCCCGTCGACGACCCGGCCCGGCGCCGCCCCGACGCCCGGCTGGCCCGGGAGCGGCTCGGCTGGCCCCGCGTCGGCTGGAGCGAAGGACTCGAACGGACCATTGGCTGGTTCTCGCGCTCCGTGGCCGCCTGACTGCGGTTACGGGAGGGTGTTTCAGCACTACAAGATGTGAAAAATGTTCCTTTTGGGCAGTGAGTTGCCTCCAAGTGTTTGAGGCAACCGCACTTGCGGCACCCGCCGAGACGCCGGAGTACGCCACACAGCTCGGGACGGAGCACATGCGCATCCTTGGTATCAACGCCCTGTTCCACGATCCGGCCGCAGCACTCGTCGTCGACGGCCACACGGTGGCGGCCGCCGAGGAGGAGCGCTTCAGCCGGCGCAAGCACGGCAAGCGCCCGCTGCCGTTCTCCGCGTGGGAGCTGCCCGAGCTGTCCGCCCGCTGGTGCCTGGAGCAGGCGGGCATACGGCCCGGCGACCTGGACGCCGTCACGTACTCCTTCGACCCGAAGCTCGCCCGGCCCGCCCGCGACATGGGCCTGAACGACCCCTGGGACCCGCTGCGCCTGGAGTACGCGCGCCGCGCCCCCGAGTTCCTCGCCGAGGCCCTGCCCGGCCTCGACCCCGAGCGGGTCGTCTTCGTCCCCCACCACATCGCGCACGCCGCCTCCGCCGGGCCCGCCTCCCCGCACCCCGACAGCGCCGTCCTCGTCCTGGACGGCCGCGGCGAGGCCGCCTCCCACCTGGCCGGCCGCTACCGCGACGGCAAGCTCGACACCCTCGCCTCGCAGGCGCTGCCCGACTCCCTCGGCCTGGTCTACGAGGAGCTGACCGAGCACCTCGGGTTCCTGCGCAGCAGCGACGAGTACAAGGTGATGGCCCTCGCCTCCCACGGCACCCCGCGCTTCCTGCCGCAGCTGCGGCAGAACGTCCACCCCACCGGCCACGGCGGCTTCCGCGCCCACGGCGTCGACTGGTCGTCCTTCGCCCCGCCCCGCGCCAAGGGCGAGCCCTGGAACCAGGACCACGCCGACCTCGCCGCGAGCACCCAGGCCGTCCTGGAGGAGGTCCTGCTGGAGCTGGTGCACTGGCTGCACCGCGAGGCCGGGGGCGAGGCACTCACGATGGCCGGGGGCGTCGCCCTCAACTGCGTCGCCAACTCGCAGATCGCGGCCAAGGGCCCGTACCGGGACGTGTGGGTGCAGCCCGCAGCCGGGGACGCCGGCACCGCGCTCGGCGGGGCGCTGCACCTCGCTGCGACGGAGACCGAACAGCCCGACCCCATGCCCAGCGCCGACCTCGGCCGTGGCTGGAGCGACGACGCACTGCGCGCCTGGCTCGACACGGCGGCGATCCCCTACGAGAGGCCCGACGACATCGCCGAGACCGTGGCCGAGGTGCTGGCGCGGGACGGTGTCGTCGCCTGGTTCCAGGGCCGCAGCGAGTACGGGCCGCGCGCCCTCGGGCACCGCTCCCTGCTGGCCCACCCGGGCCGCGCCGAGAACCTGGAGCGCCTCAACCACGTCAAGGGCCGCGAGGAGTTCCGGCCCGTCGCCCCGATGGTGCTCGCCGACCGCGCCGCCGACCTGTTCTCCGGCGGTCCGCTGCCCAGCCCCTACATGCTGTTCGTGCACGACGTCGCCCAGGAGTGGCGGGGCCGCATCCCGGCCGTCGTGCACGTCGACGGCACCGCCCGCATCCAGACCGTCGAGGAACGGCGAGAACCACTGGTGGCGCGGACGCTGCGGGCCTTCGAGCGGCGCACCGGACTGCCCGTGGTGGTCAACACCAGCCTCAACACCGCCGGGCGGCCCATGGTCGACGACCCGCGCGACGCCCTGGAGTGCTTCGGCTCCGCGCCCGTCGACCTGCTGGCCATCGGCCCGTACGCGGTCCGTCGGGGGCGGATGTTCGACGCGGGGAGGGCAGCGGCATGACCTCCTACGCCGTCGTCATCCCCACCCTCGTACGGGACACCCTCGCCGACTGTCTCGCCGCGCTCGCCGCCGCGACCGGGCCGCGCCCCGAGCAGATCGTCCTCGTCGACGACCGGCCCGACCCCGAACCCGGAACGCTGGAGCACCCGCTGAGCGTCCTCGGCGACCTGCGGGAGCGCACCACCGTGCTCTCCGGCGGCGGACGCGGGCCCGCCGCCGCCCGCAACACCGGGCTGCGGGCCGTGACCGCGCCGTGGACCGTGTTCCTCGACGACGACGTCCAGGTCGGGCCCCACTGGGCCGGCCAACTGGCCGAGGACCTCGCCGAGGCGTCACCCGACATCGCGGGCGTCCAGGGCGTCATCGCCGTCCCGCTGCCCGGCGAACGCCGCCCCACCGACTGGGAACGCGGCACCGCCGGACTCGCCCGCGCCCACTGGATCACCGCCGACATGGCCTACCGCACCGAGGCGCTCAAGCAGGTCGGCGGCTTCGACGAACGCTTCCGGCGCGCCTTCCGCGAGGACGCCGACCTCGCGCTGCGCCTCCTCGACGCGGGCTGGCGCATCCGGCAGGGCCGCCGCGCCACCCGCCACCCCGTGCGCCCCGCCTCCCGCTGGGTGTCCGTGCGCCAGCAGCGCGGCAACGCCGACGACGCCCTCATGCGGCATCTGCACGGACCCGACTGGTGGGACAAGGCGGTCGCGCCGCGCGGCCGGATCCGCAAGCACGCGGCGATCACCACCGCGGGCGTCGCCGCGTGCGCCCTCGCCGCCACCGGACACGGCCGGGCCGCCGCGGCCTGCGCGCTCGGCTGGGCGACCGGCACGGCGGAGTTCGCCCGCGCCCGCATCGCCCCCGGCCCGCGCACCCGCCAGGAGGTGACGACCATGCTGGCGACCAGCGTGCTCATCCCGCCCGCCGCGACCTGGCACCGGCTGACCGGCGCCCTGCGCCACCGCCGTGCCCCGGCCTGGCGGGAGGTGGCACGATGAGCCCGGTCAAGGCCGTGCTGTTCGACCGCGACGGCACCCTCGTCCACGACGTCCCCTACAACGCCGACCCCGACCGCGTACGCCCCGTCGACGGCGCCCGCGAGGCGCTCGCCCTGCTGCGCGAACGCGGCATCCGCACCGGCGTCGTCACCAACCAGTCCGGTGTCGCGCGCGGGCTGCTCACCGACGCCGACGTCCGCCGCGTCAACCACCGCGTCGACGAACTCCTCGGCCCCTTCGACGTGTTCGCCGTCTGCCCGCACGGCCCCGACGACGGCTGCCACTGCCGCAAACCCCAGCCCGGCATGGTGCTGTGGGCGGCCGGGCGGATCTGCACCAACCCCGCCGACCTCGTCGTCATCGGCGACATCGGCGCCGACGTGGAGGCCGCCCGCCGCGCCGGCGCCCACGGCATCCTCGTCCCCACCGAGCAGACCCGGCCCGAGGAGACCACGGGCGCGGACCACGTCGCCCCGGACCTGCTGACCGCCGTCCGCGCCGTACTGGACGGACCCCCCAAGGGCCGCGTCCTCGCCGACGAACGCCCGATCCAGGAGGCCTACACGACCGGCCCGGGGCGGGGGAGGGACGAGTGAAGGCACTCGTCACCCGTCTCGACAGCTTCGGCGACGTCCTGCTCGCCGGACCCGCGATCCGCGCGGTCGCCGCCCGCGCCGACTCCGTCACCCTGCTGTGCGGACCGCGCGGCGCGCCCGCCGCCCGGCTGCTGCCCGGCGTGGACGACATCCTCGTGTGGGACGCCCCCTGGGTGGGCTTCACGCCCCCGCCCGTCGGCCGCGGCGAGGTCGAACTGCTCCTCGACACCATCGACGCCGACACCGCCCTCGTCCTCACCTCCTTCCACCAGTCGCCCCTGCCGACCGCCCTGCTGCTGCGCCTGGCCGGCGTGGACTTCATCGCCGCCGACAGCGAGGACTACCCCGGCTCCCTCCTCGACGTACGCCACCACCGCGCCCCGCACGCCCACGAGGTCGAGGCCGCGCTCGACCTCGCCGAGGCCGCCGGGTTCCCGCCGGCCGACGACGGCCGGCCCCGGGTGCTCCCGCCGCCCGACACCGCCGGGCTCACCGGCCCGGAGCCGTACGTCGTCCTGCACCCCGGCGCCAGCGTCCCCGCCCGCGCCTGGAGCCCCGGGCGCTGCGCCGAGGCGGTGCGCGACCTGGCCGCCGCCGGGCACCGTGTGGTGGTCACCGGCGGTTCGGGGGAGAGAGACCTGACCGCGTACGTCGCCGGCTCGCACGCCCTCGACCTCGGCGGCCGCACCGGGGCCGCGGAACTGGCCGGCGTCCTCGCGGGCGCCGGCGCCGTCGTCACCGGCAACACCGGACCCGCCCACCTCGCCGCCGCCGTCGGCACCTCGGTCGTGTCCCTGTTCGCGCCGGTCGTCCCCGCCGAGCGCTGGCGGCCGTACGGCGTCCCGTACGTGCTGCTCGGCGACCAGGACGCCCCGTGCGCCGGCAGCAGGGCGCGGGACTGCCCCGTGCCGGGCCATCCCTGCCTGGACACCGTCACCGCGCACGACGTGGTGAACGCCGTCGAGAAGCTGATGGGGGAGGCGGCATGAGGATCCTGCTCTGGCACGTGCACGGGTCGTGGACCACCGCCTTCGTGCTTGCCCGCCGCGGACGCCGCCCGCGCGGCCGGCGTGCGGGTGTGGGCCCTCACCGGACCCGCGCCCAACCCGCTGATGGCGGGCAGCGACGAGTCCCTGTGCGTCGAGGCGCCGACCGGGGCCACCGTCCAGGAACTCCACCTGGTGGCGGTGCACATGGTGTGCGCGGCGTTCGACGCGGCGGTGGAACGCGGCACACGGCGTGACGGCGACGGCAGGAGGTGACATGAACGGCAAGGCACCGCTCGTCGTCGTCGGTGACGCGTTGCTGGACCGGGACGTGACCGGTCGCGCCGAACGGCTCGCGCCCGACGCGCCCGTGCCGGTCGTCGACGACTGCGGGGAGCGGACCAGGCCCGGCGGCGCGGCGCTCGCCGCCTACCTCGCGGCCCGCGACGGCCGCGAGGTCACGCTGGTGGCGGGAGTGGGCGACGACCCGGCCAGCCGCGCACTGCGCCGCCTCCTGGAGCCCTGGCTCACCCTCGTCCCGCTGCCCCTGACCGGCCCCCTGTCCGAGAAGACCCGCGTCCTCGCGCAGGACCGCCCGGTGGTCCGTCTGGACCGCGGCGCGGGCCGCACCCGCGAGGCCACCGACGCCGCCCGCGAAGCCGTCCGCTCCGCACCCGCCGTCCTGGTCTCCGACTACGGCCGCGGCACCGCCGACGCCCTCCGCGACGTCCTCGCCGCCCGCCCGCCACTGGTCTGGGACCCGCACCCGCGCGGCGGTCCGCCCGTGCCCGGCACCCGGCTGGTGACGCCGGCCGAGAAGGAGGCCCACGGCCTCGCCCCGCAGGACGGCACCGCGCGCCGGGACCTGCACGCCGCCGCCCACAGCGCCGCCACCCTCGTACGGCACTGGCGGGCCGCCGCCGTCGCGGTCACCCTCGGCGCCCGCGGCGCGCTGCTGTCCTACGGTGAGCACCCGCTGCTCGTCCCCGCGCCCGCCACCCATCCCGGCGACAGCTGCGGTGCCGGCGACCGGTTCGCCGCGACGGCCGCCGGGCTGCTCGCCGACGGTGTCCTGGTCGCCGAAGCCGTCGAGGGCGCCGTCGCCGCCGCGACCGGGTTCGTCGCCGCGGGCGGCGCGGCCGCGGTACCGAGCGCGGACGCCGGACCGGCACCGCCGCCCGACGGTGACGACCCGTACGCCCTGGCCGCCCGGGTCCGTGCCGCCCACGGCACGGTCGTCGCCGCCGGCGGCTGCTTCGACCTGCTGCACGCCGGACACGTCGGCCTGCTCCAGGCCGCCCGGCGGCTCGGCGACTGCCTCGTGGTGTGCGTCAACTCGGACGAGTCGGTACGGCGCCGCAAGGGCGGTGGCCGCCCGGTCAACCCGCTCGCCGACCGGGCCCGGGTCCTGCGCGCCCTGGCCTGCGTCGACGCGGTCGCCGTCTTCGACGAGGACACCCCCGAGCGGCTCCTGGGCGACCTGCGCCCCGACGTCTGGGTCAAGGGCGGCGACTACGCGGCCGCCGACCTGCCGGAAGCCGCCCTCCTCCAGGAGTGGGGCGGCCAGGCGGTCCTCCTGCCCTACCTCGACGGCCGCTCCTCGACGGCCCTCATGGCACGGGCGGCGGAAGGAGCACGATGACCGGCGGTGCGAGGCAGGTACCAGGAGGGCACCCGATGAGCGCGGCTGCGGGGGCAGACGCAGAGGGCACACGGCAGTCTGCTGACATGACACCGGACACGGCACCTGAACCGACGCCCTCCCGCCTCCTCGTCCTGCGCGCCCTGGGCCTCGGCGACCTCCTCGCCGGGGTCCCCGCGCTGCGCGCCCTGCGGCGGGCCTACCCCCGGCACGAACTCGTCCTGGCCGCGCCCGCCGAGCTGGCGCCGGTCGCCGAGGCGACGGGGGCCGTGGACCGGCTGCTGCCCGCCTCCGCGCCGGGGCGGGGCGTGCCGCGCTCGCTCGACTGGAGCGGTCCGCCGCCGGACGTCGCCGTCGACCTGCACGGCAACGGGCCGCCCAGCCACCGCCTGCTGACGGAGCTGCGCCCGCTGAAGCTGCTCGCCTTCGCCCACCCGGACACGCCCGAGATCGACGGCCCGCCCTGGTACGCGGAGGAACACGAACGCGACCGCTGGTGCCGGCTGCTCCAGGCGTACGGCATCGACGCCGACCCGGGCGACCTGCGCCTGCCCCGCCCGCACACCGCCTCCCCGGTACCCGGCGCGGTCGTGCTGCATCCCGGCGCCGGGTCGCCCGCCCGCTGCTGGCCCGTCGAGCGGTACGCGGCCGTCGCGGACGAGCTGCGCGCCCGGGGCCTGCGGGTCGTCGTGACCGGCGGCGCCGACGAGGGCGACCTCGTGGCCCGGCTCGCCAAGCAGGCCGGCCTGCCCGACACCGACGTGTTCGGCGGCGGCCTCCCGTTCGGCCGGCTGTCCGCGCTCGTAGCGGACGCGTACGCCGTGATCAGCGGCGACACCGGCATCGCCCACCTCGCGGTCGCCCACGCCACAGGCTCCGTCACTCTCTTCGGCCCGGTCGCGCCGAGCCGCTGGGGCCCGCCGCCGAGCCCCCGCCACCGAGCGCTGTGGTACGGCCCGGAGGGCGACCCGCACGGCCGCCGCCCCGATCCCGCGCTGCTGCGCATCACCCCCGACGACGTCCTGCGCGCCGTCGACGAACTTCCCGGCACCCGACACCCGTGAGGGGCACCGCACGATGACCATCCCGTACCCGGACGCCACGCCCGTCGGCATCGTCATCGCCACCCGCAACCGCTGCGCCGCCCTCGCCGAGGCCCTGCGCCACCTCGTCGCCCTTCCCGAACGACCCCGGATCCTCGTCGCGGACAACGCCTCCACCGACGACACACGCGTCATGCTCGCCCGCGCCTTTCCACAGGTCCAGGTCCTGGCGCTGCCGTTCAACCACGGCGCCCTGGCGCGCAACCACGGTGCCCGTGCCCTGGACACCCCCTACGTGGCGTTCAGCGACGACGACTCCTGGTGGGAGCCCGGCGCCCTGACCAGGGCAGTCCGCCTGTTCAAGGAGCATCCGCGGCTCGGCCTCATCGCCGCCCGCACCCTCGTCGGCCCCGACGCGGACCCCGACCCGCTCAACGACGTGCTCGCCGCCTCGCCCCTCGGGCAGGTCGCCGACCTGCCCGGCACCCAGGTCCTGGGCTTCCTCGCCTGCGCCTCCGTCGTCCGCCGCAGCGCCTATCTCGACGCGGGCGGCTTCCACCGGCTGCTCTTCTTCGGCGGTGAGGAGACCCTCCTCGCCTACGACATGGCCGCCCGCGGCTGGGGCGTCACCCACTGCCCGGACGTCGTCGCCCACCACCACCCCGCGCCCTCGCCCCGCACCGGCCGCCCGGTGGTCCAGCGCCGCAACGAACTCCTCACCGCCTGGCTGCGCCGCCCCGTGCCCTACGCGCTCGCCCGCACCGGTGCCCTCGCCGCCGAGGCCCGGCACGACGACCACGCCCGGCAGGCCCTGCGCGGGACGCTCGCCCGGCTGCCCGCCGCCCTGCGCGCACGCAAACCCCTGCCGCCGCACGTCGAGCGGGCCGCGCGCCTGCTGGAGGGAGCCGCCGCATGACCGACAGCCGTACGACCGTCGTCGTCATCACCCACAACCGGCGCCGGGAGCTGCTGCGCACGCTCGACCATCTCGCCGAACTGCCGGAGAACCCACCGGTGATCGTCACCGACAACGGCTCCACGGACGGCACCGCCGACGCCGTCGCCCGCCATCACCCGTGGGTCCGGCTGCTGCGGCCCGGCCGCAACCTCGGCGCCGTGGGCCGCAACCTGGCGATCCGGCAGGTCGGTACGCCCTACGTCGCCTTCTGCGACGACGACTCCTGGTGGGCACCGGGATCGCTGACCGGGGCCGCCGACCTGCTCGACCGGTATCCGGCGCTGGGCTCGGTCACGGCCCGGATCGTCGTCGAACCGGACGGCACCGACGACCCGATCGTCGAGGAGCTGCGCGACTCGCCCGTCCCCGGGCCCGATTGGCTGCCCGGGCCGGCCCTCGGCTCGTTCCTGGCCGCCGCGACCGTGCTGCGCACCGGCGCCTTCCGGGCGGCGGGCGGCTTCCATCCGCGGCTGTGGCTGGGCGGCGAGGAGGAGCTGCTCGCCGCTGATCTGGCGGCCGACGGCTGGTGGCTGACGTACGCCGACCACCTGGTGGTGCACCACCACCCGTCCGTGGCCCGGGACGCCACCCTGCGCCGGTCCCACGGCATCCGCAACACCCTGTGGTTCACCTGGCTGCGCCGTCCGGCCGGCCCAGCCCTGCGCCGGACCGTGGACCTGGCCCGCACGGTGCCGCGCGACACCGCCTCCCTGCGGGCCTTCGCCGAGGCCGCCGCAGCCCTCCCCTGGGTCCTGCGTGAACGCCGCGTCCTCCCGCACGAGGTCGAGTCCCGCCTGCGGCTGCTGGAACCGGCCCAGCGCGCCTCGAAGGCCCGCCGATACACGGGCTGAACCCGCACCGGCGCGTGCGGGCCCGGGTCGCCGGATCGGATCAGCGGCGGACGCTCAGCCTCCGCACCACCGGCACATCAGCCGGAACACGGCGAACAGCGTCGGCGGCCATACGACGGCGAACGCCCAGATCACCCCCGGCTCGGAGGTGACGATCCCGGCCACCATCAGCCCGACCGACACCGCGAGCAGGACCGCCACGGTCCAGACGCGGGGGCGGTAGGAGCCGAGGCGGGCCAGCAGCCGGGCGGGGTCGGGGCGGCGGCTCAGGCGCAGGGTGCGCAGCCGGCGGTCGAGGCGGCGGTCGCGGCGCAGCGCGCGTTCCATCTCGTCGAGGATGCGCTGCTCGTTCTCGGGAAGTCGGCCGATGGACACGCGCTTTCTCCTTCCGGGCGGCCGGACCGTCCTGCGTCCCGAGGGGGACGTGTGGCGGGGGACGTACAGCGGGGATGGAAAAGCGGGTGCCCCGTGAGGCCCCGGCGTTAACCGGGGACGGGCCGTGCCAGCGCCTCGACGAGCCGGTCCGCGCTGTCCGGCACGGTGCCTTCACGGAATCCGTCCCGGATCTGCCGGGCGGTGACCCGGCCGCCGGTCAGACACCAGTCCCACCAGCGGTCCAACTGCCGCACGTCCAGCCGCTCGGCGGGCACCAGCGCGGGCCAGCCGCAGGCCCGGGCCTGCGCGGTCATCTTCGCGCCGCCTTCGACCGGGTCGACGGCCAGCACCGGGGTGCCGACCCGCAGCGCGATGACCAGCCCGTGCAGCCGGTCGGTGACGACGAGGTCCAGCCGGGCCAGCACGGACTGGAGCTGCGCGGGGGTGGCACTGAGATGCCAGTCGTGTGTGTCGAGCCGCGTCTCCAGCTCCAGCCGGCCGCAGTCCTTCCGGGCCAGCCAGCGGGTCACCTCCTCGGCGACCTGCCCGTGCCGCCGCAGCTCCCCGTACTCGTGCTGCCCGTGCGTGAGGATCACCCCGACGACCGGCCGGGCGGGCGCGTCCGGGGCGCGGGCCGCGAGGTCCTCCACCGGCTCGCTGTCCGGCGCGTCCCGGGGCAGCACCCGGTGGAAGCCGGTCACGGCCGGGCTGGCGGGGTCGATCACCGAGGTGCCGACGGCGATCCGCACACAGTGCGCGAATCGCCGGTGCAGCTCCTCGATCTGCGGCCCGTGCAGCGGGCCGCACACGAACACCAGGTGGGAGTAGTCCTCCGGCCACAGCCGGTCCAGATGCAGTGCCTCGGGACGGAAGCCGGGGCTCCAGGCGACGTCGTAGGGGATGCCCGTGCCCAGCAGTACGTCCTCGACCCGGCGCAGGGCCAGTACGTCCCCGGCGGTCGCCTCCCCGTCCCGGAAGCTGAACCACCCGGTCAGCAGAACCTTGCGCGGTCGCATGCCGTCTTGTATGTGCACATGCCCTGAGTGCCCGCCCACCGGGAAGACAATCAGGGCATTACGGGCAGCCCTCTGGGGTCACTGAGCGTAGAAAGTGGCGTCCGCCCGGTCGGTCGCCGTGCTCACCGCCTGCACGTTCAGCAGGTACTCCCAGTGCCGGACGTATCGCCCCGGGTAGTTGTACGACTCGTACGAGACGCCCGCCGAGTCGGCCAGCCCGGCGCGCCGGTGGAAGGTGGCGTCGGACGCGAACTGCGCGCTGCCGTCGTTCCTCTCCAGCCACACCTCGAAGTTCTTGTGCCGCAGGTAGTAGCCGGGGAGGTTGGCCGACTCCAGCGAGACGGTGCCGCTGCCGGCCAGTCCGGGCACGACCCGGAACTGCGAGTCGGCGAGCTTGGTGACGTTCGCCTCGATCCGGGCCCGGTAGTCGTAGTGGCGGATGAACCGGTCCGGGAAGTTGTACGAGGAGAAGCGCTGCGGGGTGACTCCGTCGGCCACGGGGATGCCGAAGTTCGGGGTGCCGTCGGCGTTCCAGTAGACCTTCTGCACACGGGTGCGGCGGTTGGGGTCGTTGAGCGGGTCGCCGCTGATGTCCTTGTAGCTGCGGTCGTGGTAGACGAGGATGTCGCTCTTCCCGTCCTCGGAGACGGTGAAGGAGTTGTGCCCCGGGCCGTACTGGCTGGTCGCGGCGCTGCTGGCGAACACCGGCGTGGGGCTCTTGCTCCAGGACGCCTGGCTGAGCAGGTTCGCGCTCGCGGAGGCGGTGAGCATGCCCAGGCAGTAGTTGCTGTCGGTGGCGCTGGCGGAGTACGTCATGAACACCTTGCCGCCGCGCTGGATGACCGCCGGGCCCTCGTTGACCTTGAAGCCGACGGTCTCCCAGGAGTAGGTGGGCCGCGACAGCATCACCGGGGTGCCGGTGATCGTCCAGGGGTTGGCCATCCTCGCGAGGTAGACGTCGGTGTTGTTGTTCACCGACGGGTCGCGCTGTGCCCAGGCCAGGTAACGCACGCCGTTCACGACGAAGGTGGTGGCGTCCAGGGAGAAGCTCTCCCACTGCGTCTTGATCTGCCCCTTCTCGGTCCAGGCGGCGGTGAGCGGGTTGGCGCCCGTGCCCTCCAGGACGTACATGCGGATCGCCCAGATGTCGTTCGTGGCGCCCGCCGCGAAGTACACGTACCACTTGCCGTCGATGAAGTGGATCTCCGGCGCCCAGATGTGGGCCCCCATCACGCCACTGGCGTGCTTGGTCCAGATGGTCGTCTCAGGGGCCGACTTCAGCCCCTGGATGGTGGTGGCCCGGCGCAGCACGATGCGGTCGTACTCGGGGACGGTCGCGGTGAAGTAGTAGTAGCCGTCGGTGTGCTTGAAGATGTGCGGGTCGGCCCGCTTCTCCGCGATCGGGTTGGTGTACGTGACGCCGGGGGAGGCGGGCACGGCGGCCTGCGCGGGCGCGCCCGTGAGGCAGGTCGCGAGGGCGACGAGGACGGCCAGGAGCAGCCGCAGAGCATTGCGTCTCTCACGTCTCAAGGGAGTTCTCCGGATCAGAAGGGGGAGTGATCAGGTGGTCAGGTGGTGGGGACGAGCTTCCACTGCTGGCAGTTGTTGTTCAGCCAGGTCCACTGCCGTACGTCGGCCCCGTTCGCCGTGCCGCAGTCCGCCACGTCGGCGACCTTGCCGGTGGACTCGTTGACGATCCGGACGTGGTCGTCGCTCGCCGTGAACACCAGCCGGTAGCGCTGGCACTTGTTGTTCAGCCAGGACCACTGCCGCAGGTCGGCGCCGTCGGCGGCGGAGCACTCGGCGGTGTCCAGCACCTTGCCGGTGGCCACGTTGACCAGCCGGCTGGTGTCGTCGCCCAGGTCCTCGACCTTCCATTTCTGGTTGGCGCCGCCGGTGCAGCTCCACTGGAAGACGTTCGTGCCGTCGGCGCTGCTGCCGCCCGCCACGTCCAGGCACTTGCCGCTGTTGCGGTTGACGAGGGTGTACGCCGTCGGAGTCGCGGCCGTTTCTCCGGACGGGCCGGGGCGTGTGCTGCCGAGGGGTACGGGTGTGCCGAAGTTCGGCGTGCCATCGGCGTTCCAGGTGAACTTCTGGGCGCGGGTGGTGCGGGCGTTGCCACAGCCGCCGTTCGCCGAGGAGTTGGCGTGGTAGACGATCCAGTTCTCGGTGCCGTCGGGCGAGGTGAAGAAGCCGTTGTGCCCGGGGCCGTACACACCGGCCGCGTCGTCGCGCTGGAAGACCGGTGTCTGCTTCTTCGTCCACGACGCCGGGTTCAGCGGGTCGGCGCCGGTGAGCTCGAGCAGACCGAGCTTGTAGTCGGCCGTCTGGCAGGAACTCGCGCTGTACGTGAGGAAGGTGCGGCCGTTCCGGTAGAGCGGCTCGGGCGCTTCGTTGACGGGGGACCCGGACCGCTCCCAGCTCAGCGTCGGGCTGGAGACGACGGTGAAGGTGCTGCTCGCGACGGTGTACGGATTGCTCATCGGCGCGATGACCAGGCTCTGCGTACCGCCGTTCACGAAGCCGCTGCCGACGAGGTACAGCCGCCCGTTCGCCTGGAGCACACTCGCGTCGATCAGCCAGCCGCCCGGCGTGAGGTTCGACCCGGTCAGCGACCCCTTGTAGGTGTAGGGACCCATCGGGTCGGAACCGGCGCTCTCCAGGACATGGGTGCGCTGCGAGTCGCAGCAGGCCGCGCCGCTCCGGCCGGCGGAGTAGTAGAGGTACCAGCGGCCGTTCAGGAAGTGGATCTCCGGCGCCCAGATGTTGGTGTTGCGGGTCGCGGTGGTGTCCGACCACACCTGGACGCTGGGCGCGGTGGCGAGCCCGGCCAGGGTCGGCGACTTCCGCATCGCGAGGACGCCGGTGAACGTCGTGGTGATCAGGTAGTAGTCGCCATCGTGGTACGTCAGCCAGGGGTCGGCGCCCTTGGCCGACTTGAGCGGGTTGGTGTAGGGGCGCCCGTCCGCCGCGGAGGCCGGCAGCGTCGCCCCCGCGAGGGCGAGGAGCAGGGCGAGCACGCAGACGAGCAGGGGACCGCGGCGCTTGGCCGCAGGGAGGGTCCGGAGCATCCAAGCCGCCTCTATCCGAGTGTGTGTCCGTCATTTCGAACGCAGTTCGTGAATTCGATCAGAAGATAAGTGGGGCTCTTACCTCCGTCAACGGTTTGCGCAGGCGTGACACGCGAGGCAGGCCGGGGCGGTCATCGACGTGAAAACCATGTTCATCTAGCATGGTGTGCCGACGGACGCGCCGGTCGAGCAAGGAGTCCAGTGATGGGCGAAGCGGAGGAGAGCCCGGCCGTGGAGCGCATCCACACGCCGGGCCTGCGCAGTACGTGGCAGCGCCGGGCCGTGCTCGACACCCTGGGCCGCTGCCACGAGTTCGTCTCCGCGCAGGAACTGCACGCGCTGCTGGCCGACTCCGGCAGCACCGTCGGGCTCACCACCGTCTACCGCACCCTGCGCGAGCTGGACCGCGCCGGGTTAGTCGACGTCGTGCGTGACGAGGGCGGCGAGCGGCTCTACCTGGGGCGGCGGGCCGGCGAGCACCGCCACTACCTCATCTGCCGCCGCTGTGGCCGCAGTCGGCCCGTGGACGCGGAGGCCGTCGAGGAGTGGGTCGCCCGGCTCGCCGGGACCACGGGCTTCACGGAACTGGAGCACACCCTCGAACTGAGCGGCGTCTGCGGCCCCTGCGGGCGCGGGCCGGTCGCGGCGTCCTGCCCGCCGCCCCGCCCCGCCGACCGGTCAGCCGGAGAAGCGGGCCGCGCCCGTCAGGACGCGTACGTCGAGGTCGGTGACCGCGTCAGCGGTGAGCCGGGCGGTGAACTCGGCGCGCACCCGCTCGACGGCGGCCGGTGACAGTCCGTCCAGCATTCGGCGCGCCCCGCTGCCGGTGGCCAGCTCCCAGCCCGTCTCCGGGGACAGCGGAGCGTCGAACCGCCGCTGGACTACCCGGGGTTCGCTCCCGCCCAGGTCCGTCAGCCAGGCCGCGAGGGTACCGGCGGTGTCGATCCGGGCCAACTGCTCCATCTGAGGCGGGCGGGGCAGATCGCGCTCCGTCAGGACCGCGCCCCGCAGCGCCGCCTGCCAGCCGCCGAGCGCCCCCTTCTCCCACACCGTCACCACGAACCGGCCACCGGGACGCAGCATCCGCGTCAGCGCGGCGGAGTCCCGGTCCATGTCCGGGAAGAAGAACACGCCCAGTCCGCACTGCACGACGTCGTAGCCCGACCCGGGCACGGGCCACGAGGTGACCTCGTGGCGGTGGAAGCGGATGTTCGCCAGGCCCTCCTCACGCGCCCGGCGCTCCCCGATCGCCAGCAGTCCGTCCGCGAGATCCACGGCGTCCACCCGGCCCGCCGCCCCCACGGCTTGCGCGGCCGGCAGCGCCGACGCCCCGGCCCCGCAGCAGGCGTCCAGCACCGACTCACCGCCGGTCGGGGCGGCCACGTCCGCCGTCGCCTCGCCGACCGGGTCCCACAGCACCCGGGACCAGCTGTGGAACTCCTCCGCTCCCGCGCTGAAGACGTCTCCGACGGTGTTCTCTCCGGTGGCCATGCGCAACCGCCCCCTTGTTTTTCCGGCCGAGTCTAGGTTCGGGGCGTCCGCGGCCGCACGGTGATTTCCGTCAGCCCGACGGCGGTTGGGGCGGCTTCTCAGCTGCGCCCCGTGGGGCGGGAGGTGGCGCGGTGGTGGACCGGGGGATCACATGGGTGGGCAGCACGACGTGCCGTTCGCGGTCCCCGCCGGGGTCGTTGATGAGCGACAGCGCCATCTCCCCGGCCTCCCGGCCGATCGCCGAGGGTGACTGGGCCACGGTGGTCAGGTCGAACCACTGGGCCACCGGCTGGTCGTCGAAGCCGACGACGGACACCTGCCCGGGCACCTCGACGCGCGTCGCGCGCAGCGTCCAGATGACGGCGACGGCCACCTCGTCCTGCTCGGCGAAGACCGCCGTGGGCGGCTCCCGCAGCCCCAGCAGCCTGCCGACCGCCTCGGCGGCGCCGCGCTTGTCACCCGCCGGGGTGGCGACCACGAGGTCGTCGTCCAGGGGCAGGCCCGCCTCGGTCAGCGCCTGCCGGTAACCGACCAGCCGCTCCTGCGAGCTGAAGGAGAAGCCGCCGGTGCCCACGGTCCGTACGTAGGCGATCCGGCGGTGGCCGAGGTTGAGCAGGTGCCGGGTGCCGCGCAGGGCGCCGGCCACGTCGTCGACGTAGACGCTCGGGCGTCCGTCGACGTGCTGGCTGACGTACACGACCGGCATGCCGAGGCCGTCCAGCCGGGCGGTCTCCTCCTCGGTGAGGTCGAAGGAGAACACCAGCAGCGCGTCCGCGTTGCGCCGCGCGGGGAGATGCTCGAAGAACGCCGTGCGCTCGGCCATGCCTGGGATCACGTAGACCGTCAGTTCCATGCCGGCCGCCCGCAGGACGAGCGCGAGACCCGACAGGGCCGCGCCCACGAACCACGAACTGAGCGTGGGCACGAGTACCGCGACGCTGCACGTCCTGCCCGTCACGAGGCTGGCGGCGTGGCGCGAGACCGCGAAGTTCAGCTCCCGGGCGGCCCGTTCGACGCGGGCGCGGACCTCCGGCGAGACGGTGGACAGGCCGCGCAGGGTGCGCGAGACCGTGGAGGTGGAGACCCCGGCCCGTTCGGCGACGTCAGCCATCGTGGGGTGCCGCTGACCTGGTGGCATGCGCCGGACGCTAGCACAGGAACACTGCCGTGCATGGCAATTGGTGACAGCGCTGTCTCACCAACTTCTTGCCTTCTTACCACGGTGTGACGCATTGACTTCCCCACGTAGCGCTCCTAGCGTGCAAACGTTGTCTCGACAGGTTCGAAGTCGCCCCGGAGGGACGCCTCTTATCTGCTGTGACCTGCGATTTTTATCAGCGGAATGCCGTGGCAACGCAATCTCATGACCAAAACCATTCCGGGGGAACAGACACGACTTCGGTACGTCACGACCAGGAGAGACAGTGAAGACCAGCACCGCCAGAGCGATTCAGTGTTCCGCAGCGCTCGCCGCCGCCGGACTCCTCCTCACCGCCTGCGGCTCGTCCGGCGGCAGCGGCTCCGGACAGTCCGCGCAGGCCGCACCGGTGTCGTTCAAGGGCCGCGGCCCCATCACATACGTCGCCGGCAAGGACACCACCGGCACCGTCCAGACGATCATCGCCCGCTGGAACAAGGCACA
The DNA here is from genome assembly GCF_001270025.1 of Streptomyces azureus. Classification (NCBI taxonomy): domain Bacteria; kingdom Bacillati; phylum Actinomycetota; class Actinomycetes; order Kitasatosporales; family Streptomycetaceae; genus Streptomyces; species Streptomyces azureus. The sequence continues at coordinate 29,529 of NZ_DF968307.1, forward strand.
CCCCAAGGAGAAGGTCACCTTCATCCAGCTGCCGACGGACGCCGACTCGCAGCGCCAGCAGATGATCCAGAACGCGGAGACGAAGTCCGACGCCTACACGGTGCTCGCCACCGACGTCGTGTGGACCTCGGAGTTCGCCGCCCACCAGTGGATCGAGCCGCTGCCCGCGAACCAGTTCCCGCTCGGCAAGATGCTCAAGCCGGTGGTGCAGACCGGCCAGTACCGCGGCAAGCTCTACGCCGTCCCCGCCAGCTCCAACGGCGGCCTGCTGTTCTACCGCACCGACCTGCTGAAGAAGGCCGGCGTCACCCGACCGCCCACCACCTGGGCCCAGATGACCGCCGACTGCGCCAAGGTCAAGAAGCTGCCCGAGGCCAAGACCATGTCCTGCTACGCCGGGCAGTTCCAGAAGTACGAGGGCCTCACGGTGAACTTCGCCGAGGCCGTGAACTCCGCCGGCGGCCAGATCGTCGACGCGAGCGGCAAGCCCGACGTCGACACCCCGCAGGCCAGGAAGGGCCTGGACTTCCTCGTCCACTCCTTCAAGGACAAGACGATCCCCAAGGAGGCCATCACCTACCAGGAGGAGGACGGCCGTCAGGCGTTCCAGGCAGGCAAGCTGATCTTCCTGAACAACTGGCCCTACGTGTACTCCCTCGCCCAGAAGAGCGCCATCAAGGGCAAGTTCGCCGTCGCACCCCTGCCCGGCCTGAACGGCCCCGGCGCCTCCAGCCTGGGCGGCTCCAACCTGGCCCTGTCGTCCTTCGCCAAGAACAAGGCCACGGCGCTGGACTTCATGAAGTTCTTCACCAGCGAGGAGAGCGCCACCTACTTCCTCAAGAACGCCTCCCTCGCCCCGCCCTACGCCGACCTCTACGACAACGCGTCGCTGGACAAGCAGTATCCGTACCTGCCCGACCTCAAGCAGTCGATCACGAAGGCCGTGCCGCGCCCGCGCGTCGTGCAGTACGGCGACGTGACCGCCGCGATCCAGAACGAGGTCTACGCCGCGCTCACCGGTAAGAAGAGCAGCGCACAGGCGCTGAAGGACCTCCAGGGGGATCTCCAGAAGCTGACGGCACAGTGAGGCCGCGGGTCATGGCCGACACCGCGATCCCGCCCGACACCGCCCCGCACGCGCCCGGGACGGCGGCCCGCCGCCGCCCCGGGCGGCCCCCGGCCCCCGAGCGCCCCCGGCGTCACACACGCTCCCGGGCCACCGCGGGCACCGGCCGCCTGGCCGCGCTCCTGGTCTCCCCGACCCTGCTGGTGCTGACGGTCGTCGTGCTCTACCCGACGCTCATGGCACTCGACGAGTCCCTGTACGGGCCGAAGGGGCTGGACCCGAAGACCGGATTCATCAGCAACACCGAGCCGTTCGTCGGGCTGAGGAACTACACCGACATCTTCACCCAGGCCGGCGACCGTTTCTGGAACGCCTTCTGGAACACCACCTTCTTCACCGTCGTCACGGTGTCGCTGGAGACCGTGATCGGCGTCGCCATGGCGATCGTCATGCACCGGGCCTTCCGGGGCCGGTCCGTCGTGCGGGCCAGCATCCTCGTCCCCTGGGCGATCCCCACGGCCATCTCCGGACTGCTCTGGAAGTGGATCTTCAACGCGGACGGCATCGCCAACGTCCTCCTCGGACACCAGGTGCTGTGGACCGCCGACGGCTTCTCCGCCAAGATCGCGGTCGTCATCGCCGACGTGTGGAAGACCGCCCCCTTCATCGGCCTGCTCGTCCTGGCCGGCCTCCAGGTGATCCCGAAGGAGGTCTACGAGGCGGCCCGGCTCGACGGGGCGAGCGCCCTCCAGCAGTTCTGGCGCATCACCCTGCCGCTGGTGAAGCCCGCGCTGCTGGTGGCGGTGCTGTTCCGCTGCCTGGACGCGCTGCGGATGTTCGACCTGCCCTACATCCTCATCGGCGCGCAGAAGGGATCCGTCGAGACCCTGTCGATGCTCGCGCAGAACGAGGCGTCCAACGTCCGCTTCGGACCCGCCTCCGCGTATGCGGTCCTGCTCTTCCTCTACGTCTTCCTCATCGCGCTCGCCTTCGTCCGGCTGCTCGGCGCCGACCTCATCGGGGGCGCCGGCGGGACGAAGAAGCGCAAGAGCCACCCGGTCAGGGTGCCGCGCCGCCGCGTCCGGGAGGTGACGGCATGATTCTCACGGCCAAGTGGCGGCAGTGGCTGCCCCATCTGGGCATCGCCGTGGTGGTGGCCTACTGCCTGGCCCCGTTCTACTGGATGCTGGTCTCCAGCCTCCGCAGCACGGGCGACATCTTCAGCACCTCTCTGTTCCCCTCCGCGGTGTCGTTCGAGAACTACCGGTCGGTGTTCAGCCCGGGCCAGGGCTTCACCAGGGCGTTGCTCAACAGCTTGATCGTCGCCGGGATCACGACCGCGATGTCGCTCCTGCTGGCAACGTTCACCGCATACGCGATGGCCCGGCTGGAGTTCCGCTTCAAGCGGCTGATCCTCACGCTGATCATCGCCACCTCGATGTTCCCGGTGGTCTCGATCGTCGTCCCGCTGCTGAAGCTGTTCACCGACATCGGCTGGATCAACACCTACCAGTCCATGATCGTGCCCAGCATGTCCTTCACGCTGCCGCTGGCGGTGTGGAACCTGACCACCTTCTTCCGGCAGATGCCGGACGAACTGGAACACGCCGCCATGGTCGACGGCTGCACCCGCGGCCAGGCCTTCCGCAAGGTCATCGTCCCGCTCGCCGCGCCGGGCATCTTCACCACCGCGATCATCACCTTCATCGCCGCCTGGAACGAGTTCCTCATCGCCCTGTCGATGACCAACAAGCCCGGCATGCAGACCGCGACCGTCGCCATCTCCAAGTTCTCGGGAGCGACGACGTACCAGACGCCGTTCGGCAGCCAGATGGCAGCGGGCGTCGTGGTGACCATCCCGCTGGTCGTGATGGTGCTGCTGTTCCAGCGCCGCATCGTCGCCGGGCTCACGGCCGGCGCGGCCAAGTAGACACGCCCCCGCACAAGGAGTCACAGCACGTGTCTTTCACCGCACCCTGGTGGCGCAGCGCCGTCATCTACCAGGTCTACATCCGCAGCTTCGCCGACCACAACGGCGACGGCATCGGCGACATCGCCGGCATCCGCTCCCGACTGCCCTATCTGAAGTCCCTCGGCGTGGACGCCATCTGGATCAACCCCTGGTACAAGTCCCCCATGGCCGACCACGGCTACGACGTCGCCGACTTCCGCGCCGTCGACCCGCGCTTCGGCACCCTGGCGGACGCCGAGCAGCTCATCACCGAAGCCCACGAGCACGGCATCCGCGTCATCCCCGACATCGTGCCCAACCACACCTCCGACCAGCACGCCTGGTTCCAGGCCGCGTTGACGGCCGGACCGGGCAGCGCAGAACGCGAGCGCTACGTCTTCCGCCCCGGCCGCGGACCCGACGGCACCGAGCCCCCGAACGACTGGGTCTCCTGCTTCGGCGGCCCGGCCTGGACCCGGCTGCCCGACGGCGACTGGTACCTGCACCTGTTCGCACCTCAGCAGCCCGACCTCAACTGGCAACACCCCGAAGTGCGCGCCGAGTTCGAGTCGATCCTGCGGTTCTGGTTCAGCCGGGGCGTCGACGGCTTCCGCATCGACGTCGCCCACGGCCTGATCAAACACCCGGAGCTGCCCGACCTGCCGCCCCGCGCCGAACCCGCGGTGACGGGCCCGCTCACCCGCCGGGACGAGATCCGGCAGCATCTCGACCACCCGCACTGGGACCGGGACGAGGTGCACGAGATATACCGGGCCTGGCGCAAGGTCGCCGACGAGTTCCCCGGCGACCGTTCCTTCGTCGCCGAGGCCTGGGCCGACACCCCGGAGCGGCTGGCGGCGTACGTCCGCCGGGACGGCCTTCACACGGCGTTCAACTTCGACTTCCTCATGTGCGGTTGGGACGCCAAGGACCTGCGGGCCGTCATCGACGACTCCCTCGCCATGCTCGGTGCGGTCGGTGCTCCGGCCACCTGGGTCCTCTCCAACCACGACGTCATGCGCCACCCCAGCCGCTACGGCCGTACCACCGGGCGGAGCTGGATGGCCAACGCGCGCTACGAACCCGACGGCGCCCTGGACCTCGGCCTGGGCACCCGGCGTGCCCGGGCCGCCGCCCTGCTGATGCTCGCCCTGCCCGGCGGCGCCTACGTCTACCAGGGTGAGGAACTCGGCCTCCCCGAGGTCGAGGACCTGCCCGAATCCGCCCTCCAGGACCCGATCTGGGAGCGCTCCGGCCACACCGACCGCGGCCGCGACGGCTGCCGTGTGCCCATCCCCTGGTCGGGCGAGGCGGCCCCCTACGGTTACAGTCCCGACGACGCGACGGCCGAACCCTGGCTGCCGCAGCCCTCCGACTGGGCCGGCCTGAGCGTCGAGGCCCAGACCGGTGACCCCGCCTCCATGCTGGAGCTCTACCGCACGGCCCTGCGCATCCGCCGCGACCACCCCGCCCTCGGCGACGGCACGATGACGTGGCTGGACGCCCCCGAGGGGGTACTGGCCTTCAGCCGCGACCCCGGCTTCGTGTGCGTGGTCAACCTCTCCGCCGAGCCGTACGAACTGCCCGCACACTCCGAGCTGCTCCTGGCCGGCGGCCCGCTTCAGGACGGTGCGCTGGGGCCCGACCAGGCGGTGTGGCTGACGGTGTAGCGGTGATCCTAGGCTGGAGGTATGGCTCGCACGGCGCAGGAGAGTCCCGTCTCGCTCACGCTCCGGCCGTCGGCGCCGGCGCTCGCGCCGCTGATCGGTGCGCTCGGCTATGCCGAGGGCCGTTTCGCGCACTCCGCCGAGCTGGCCCTGCCGACAGGCGGGGCGCAGCTGCTCGTGAACCTCGACCGGGACGCCCTGTGCTCGTCGGACAGGCGGACCCGGGGTGCGGCACTGCAGGGGCCGTACACGGGGCCGGCGGTGATCGACCCGGCGCAGCAGCGCGCGGTCGTGTGGGTGGCGTTCCGTCCCGCGGGGGCGTATCCGTTCCTCTCCGTGCCGGTCGGCGCGGTCCGCGATCGGCTCGCCGGGCTCGACGAACTGTGGGGCACGGACGGTGCGGTGCTGCGCGAGCGGCTGCTGGAGGCCATGGCCGCCGGCGGCCCGCAGGCGTGCCTGCGGGAGCTGGAGACGGTCCTGCTGCGGCGGTCGGAACGTCCCCTGGAGCCCGACCCGGCGGTCCGTCTCGCCGCGGTGCTGCTCGACCGCGGAACGCCGGTGGGTGAGGTCGCCGACCGGCTCGGCTGGACCTCCCGGCGGCTGGCCCGCAGGTGCACCGAACAGCTGGGACTCGCGCCGAAACGGTATGCGCGGGTACGGCGCTTCCAGCGGCTGCTGGGCCGCGTGAACGCCGGGCCCGGGGAGCCGGACTGGGCGCTCCTCGCCGCGCGGTGCGGCTACCACGACCAGGCGCATCTGATCCACGAGTTCCGCGCGCTCGCCGGGATCACCCCGACCGCGTACGCGCCGCGCTCGCCCCTGGAACGCAACCACGTTCCGCTCGGCGGGTGACGGATGCTGCCCGGCCGACCGTTTTCTGCAATCCACGGCCGCCCCGAGCGGCCATCGTGAAGGGCATGACGAACACGAACGACAAGCCGTCCCTCACCCGGCTCTACGCCCGCCTCGTGGTCTCCGACGGGCCCCGGGCGATCGACTTCTACCGGACCGCGTTCGGCGCCGAGGAGATCGAGCGGTACACCGACCCCGACGGGAAGATCGTGCACGCCATGCTGCGGCTCGGCGGCGCGGTGATCGCGGTCAAGGACGCCGACGAGAGCGACCCGGCGCCGGACTCGCTCGGCGGCAGCCCGGTGATCATGGCGCTGGACGTGTCCGACGCCGACGCCGTGGCCGAGGCCATGCTGCGGGGTGGGGCGAGCGTGGTGTATCCGATCGCCGACCAGCACTACGGGCAGCGCGGCGGCCGCCTCGCCGATCCGTTCGGCCATCTCTGGATGATCTCCCAGACGATCGAGGAGCTGACCCCAGAGGAGATCCAGAAGCGGACGACCGACCTGTTCACCTGACGAGTTCACCTGATGAGTGCGCCGTACGGTCGCCGGGCGGCCGTCAGTGCGCCTGCGCGACCGGCTCCTTTGCCGTCGCGGTCGTCGTCGCCCGGCCGCCCGGATGGCGCAGGGCGCACAGGAACCCGATGCCCAGGGCGATGGCCATGCCGTAGAAGACCCACTGGTTGGCCTCGGCGAAGTCCATGCGGACGGCGCTCATCGCGTCCCGGGTCGCCTCGGCGGCGGGGCCGGTGCCGGTGGGCGGCCGGGAGTCGCCGTTGCCCGTGACCGACTCGGTGATGTCCCGGGCCACGGCGTCCGCGTCGCCGGCGGGCATGCCGCGCGATCGCAGGCTCTGCACGACGTTGTCGGTCGTGACGTGCGTCAGGACGGTGCCGTAGACGGCCAGGCCCACGCTCGCCGCGTAGTTGCGCACGGTCTGGGTGATGCCGGTGACCTCGCCGTACGAGGCGCCGATGGCCCGGTTGACGGCGTCCGTCGAGGCGGGTGCGAGGACGAAGCCGATCCCCGCCCCGGCGAGGGCCGCGTAGGGCCACTGGTCGTGCATGGACAGGTCGGTGAGCTTGTTCGCCCAGAGGGCGAACCCGGCGCAGCCCACCGCGGTGCCCAGCTTCAGGGCCGGGCGGGCGCCCTGCTTGTCGAGGATCCGGCCGCCCCACTGCGAGGCGATCGCGAAGCCCGCGAAGAAGTACAGCAGGAACAGGGCCGCCTGGTTCGGCGAGGCGCTCAGGGACACCTGGGCGTACACCGAACTGAAGAAGAACACCGGAACGAAGGCGAGCATCGCGAAGAACAGCACCGCCGCGTCCACGGTGAACGCCTTGTCCCGGAAGACCCGCAGGTCGATCAGCGGATGCCGCACCTGGCGCTCGAACCGGACGAACCCGTAGAGCACCGCGAGCCCGCCCGCGACGCACACCCACGTCGCCCAGCTGTCCCAGCCCCAGGACCAAGCCTGCTGGAAGCCGAGGACGCTCAGGCCCATGCCGACCGCGATCAGGGCGGCGCCACGGACGTCCAGGGCCCCGGACCGCCGCCGGTCGGAGATGTGCGCCAGGGCCGTGAGGACCAGCGCCACGATCGCCACGGGCACGTTGACCCAGAACACGGCCCGCCAGGTCCAGCCGGTGAGCCAGCCGCCCAGCAGCGGGCCGAGGGCCGTCAGGGCGCCGGAGACGCCGAAGAACAGGGCCAGGGCGCGTCCGCGTCGCTCGACCGGGAACACCGCCACCACCACGGCGAGTGCCGCGGGGAACAGCAGTGCCGCGCCGAGCCCCTGGGTGGCGCGGAACACGATCAGCCAGGTCTGCGCGGCGCTGCCCTCGGGGACGCAGCCGCACAGCACCGACGACACGACGAAAACCAGCGTGCCGATGACGACGATCCGGCGGGGCCCGTAGAGGTCCGCGAGGCGCCCGCCGAGGGCGAGGAACGCCGCGAGGGACAGCAGGTAGGCGTTCACCACCCACTGCATGCCGGACGACGACAGGTCCAGTTCGCGGACGATGTCCGGTGCCGCGATGGACACGATGGTCTGGTCGATGAAGGTCATGGCGACGGCGAACATCATCGCCGCCAGCGCCACGGTCTGCTGCGGCACCGTTCGGGAGGGGGACGCGCGTCCGCCGCGCCCCGGGCGCGTGCTGCTCACACACTCAGTCTGCGCTCGACCGTGGCATGACGCATCAGAAGACTCTGTCGCCCCGGGAGGCTCCTCGTGCCCCAGGGGCACAGCAATACCGCCGAACGCGTTCCACGGCAACCCCTCGGCGGTGTGAGGACAACCTCCTCGGCCATGTGACCACGGCCCGCCGCCGATGCCGCGTCGGACGTGCAGGATGCGGGCACCAAGGAGGACAGGCACCCGAACGACGGAGAGGCAGACGATGGTCCCAGCGGAACCGGAACCCCAGCGGATCGGCATACCCGCCGAGTCCACTGCGGGCGAGACCAGGGTGGCGGCGACGCCGGCCACCGTGGGGAGACTTGCCGCGCTCGGCTACGAGGTGGTGGTCGAACCGGGGGCGGGAGCCTCGTCCCGCTTCTCCGACGCGGCGTACGAGGAGGCGGGCGCCCGGCTCGGCGACCCGTGGCAGGCGGAGATCGTGCTCAAGGTGAACGGCCCGTCGAGTGAGGAGATCGGCAGGCTGAGGGACGGGGCGACGCTGATCGCGCTCATCGGCCCCGCGCTGCACCCGGAACTGGTCGACGAGCTGGCGCGGCGGCCGGTCACCGTGCTCGCCATGGACGCCGTGCCGCGCATCTCGCGCGCCCAGTCCCTGGACGTGCTCAGCTCGATGGCGAACATCGCCGGATACCGGGCCGTGGTCGAGGCCGCGCACGCCTTCGGCCGTTTCTTCACCGGCCAGGTGACCGCCGCCGGAAAGGTGCCGCCCGCCAAGGTCCTGGTGGCCGGGGCCGGGGTGGCCGGACTCGCCGCGATCGGCGCTGCCCGCAGCCTCGGTGCCGTGGTCCGCGCCACCGACCCCCGGCCCGAGGTCGCCGAGCAGGTCCGCTCGCTGGGCGGGGAGTTCCTGGCGGTGGGCGTCGAGCAGGAGGTCAGCACCGACGGCTACGCCAAGGCCACCTCGGAGGACTACGACCGGCTCGCCGCGCAGTTGTACGCCGAGCAGGCCGCTGACGTCGACATCGTCATCACCACCGCGCTCATCCCGGGCCGCCCGGCGCCGAGGTTGATCACCGCCGAGGACGTCGCGCGGATGAAGCCCGGCAGCGTGATCGTCGACATGGCGGCGGCCCAGGGCGGCAACGTCGAGGGCACGGTCGCCGGGAAGGCGGTCGTCACCGACAACGACGTGACGATCATCGGCTACACCGACCTGCCCGGCAGGCTCCCGGCCCAGGCCTCCCAGCTGTACGGCACCAACGTCGTCAACCTGATGAAGCTGCTGACCCCGGGCAAGGACGGCCGTCTCGTCCTCGACTTCGACGACGTGGTGCAGCGGTCGATGACCGTGGTCCGCGACGGCGAGAAGACCTGGCCGCCGCCCCCGGTCCAGGTGTCCGCCGCGCCCGCACCCGCTCCCGCCGACGGCACGCAACCGGCCGCGCCCTCCGCCCCGCCGGCGAAGCCCGCCCGCCCCGCGTGGTCCTCGTACGCCCTCGTCGGTGCCGGGGCGCTCGCGCTGTTCCTGGTGACGGCCTTCTCGCCGAGCGAACTCATCGGTCACTTCACGGTGTTCGTGCTGGCGATCGTCATCGGCTTCTACGTCATCGGCAACGTGCACCACGCGCTGCACACCCCGCTGATGTCGGTCACCAACGCCATCTCCGGGATCGTCGTGGTCGGCGCGCTGCTCCAGATCGGGCACGGGAACACCGCCGTCACCGTGCTGTCGTTCGCCGCGATCCTGCTGGCGAGCATCAACATCTTCGGCGGATTCGCCGTCACCCGCCGGATGCTCGGCATGTTCTCGAAGGGCTGATCACGGATGACCACAGTCACGGCCTCAGAAGCCGCCTACGTCGTCGCCGCGCTGCTGTTCATCCTCAGCCTCGCCGGGCTCTCGCAGCACCGGACCTCCCGCTCGGGAGTCGTCTGGGGCATCGCGGGCATGGTCGTCGCGCTGGCGGCCACCGTCGGTCTCGCCTCGAAGGGCATCACCACCACCGGACTCGTGCTGATCGCCGTCGCCACGGCCGTCGGCGCGGGCATCGGACTGTGGCGGGCCCGGGTGGTCGAGATGACCGGCATGCCGGAGCTGATCGCCATCATGCACAGCCTCGTCGGTCTCGCCGCCGTGTTCGTCGGCTGGAACGGCTACCTCGACGTCGACGCTGGGGGCCACGGCGGTGAGGAACTCACCGGTTCGCTGCTCGGCATCCACCACGCCGAGGTGTTCATCGGGGTGTTCATCGGCGCCGTCACCTTCACGGGCTCGGTCGTCGCGTACCTGAAGCTCTCGGCGCGCATCGACTCCCGCCCGCTCACGCTGCCCGGAAAGCACGTCCTCAACGTGGGCGCCCTGGTCGCGTTCGTCGCGCTCACCGTCGCGTTCGTGGCACGCCCCCACATCGGCCTGCTCATCGCGGTCACCGTCATCGCCCTCGCCCTGGGCGCGCACCTGGTCGCCTCCATCGGCGGCGGTGACATGCCGGTCGTCGTCTCCATGCTCAACAGCTACTCCGGCTGGGCCGCCGCCGCCTCGGGCTTCCTGCTCGCCAACAACCTGCTCATCGTCACCGGTGCGCTGGTCGGCTCCTCCGGTGCCTACCTGTCGTACATCATGTGCAAGGCGATGAACCGCTCCTTCATCTCGGTGATCGCGGGCGGCTTCGGGACGCCGGCCGCGGCGGCCGACGACGGCGAGCACGGGGAGCACCGGGAGATCAGCGCGGAGGAGACCGCGGAGCTCCTGCGCGACGCCTCCTCGGTGATCATCACGCCGGGCTACGGCATGGCGGTCGCCCAGGCCCAGTACCCGGTCGCCGAGCTGGCCCGCAAGCTGCGCGAGCGGGGCGTCGAAGTGCGCTTCGGCATCCACCCGGTCGCCGGCCGGCTGCCCGGGCACATGAACGTGCTGCTCGCCGAGGCGAACGTGCCGTACGACATCGTCCTGGAAATGGACGAGATCAACGACGACTTCGCCGCCACCTCGGTCGTCCTGGTCATCGGCGCCAACGACACCGTCAACCCGGCCGCCACCGACAACCCGGCCAGCCCCATCGCCGGGATGCCGGTGCTGCACGTGTGGGAGGCGGCCAACGTGGTCGTCTTCAAGCGGTCGATGGCCGCCGGGTACGCCGGTGTGCAGAACCCGCTGTTCTTCCGGGAGAACAGCCAGATGCTCTTCGGCGACGCCAAGCAGCGGGTGGAGGACATCCTGCGCAGCCTGGACGCCCTCGACACGCCCGTCCCGGAGATGGCCGGCAGCACGCGCTGAAGGGCGACGCCTGTAACCGACCGGGCGACGGTCGCGGATGAGGCACCACCCGAGCTGTTCGAACACGGGAGGTGCCTCATCGGCGCGCCGGGCCTCCGCGCGGGTCGGTGCACGCGGCGACCAAGGGTGTGCTCCCGGTACGCGTCAGCGCTCGAACTTCCAAGTCACCCGTGGTGTCGCGGGGTCTCCCTCGACCCTGATCACGCGGACGGGAATCGAGACCCGCTCGCCACCGGCCCGCGCCGTGCACGTCCCGGTCGCACCGGCCACCGCCTTCAGAGGCGCCGGGCAGGACACTTTGTCGATGTCCTTCCCGACCCACGGCAGCGGGTGGTACCAGCCCTCGATACGGGACTCCAGGATCGTCCTCTCCACTGCCGGGTGGCCGTCCACCTTCACGCGGGGCTGCCCGGGGTAGGGGTCGATCGTGGTGTGCTGTACGTCCTCGTCGGCCAGGAGATGGGTGAGGACCCCGCCCATGGCGGCCATGGCGGCCACGCCACCAACGGCACCGACGAGGAAACCGCGCTGCATTTCGTACTCCTGGGGGATCGGTAGGGAGTGGCTCCACTCTCGCCCGGGAACACGGGCGCGCGCCTCGGCCATTCGGCCGGAGCGCCGGTACCGCCGCCGCACCGGCCCTCGGCCGTTCGGCCGAGCGCCCACCGGCGGCCGGGAGCCCCGGGACGCGCGGAAGGCCGGCCCGGGTGCCGGGCCGGCCTTCCGCGTGACGCCCCGTCTCACGGGGCACCTCAAGCGCTCAGTCCGTGCCGGAGTCCATCGCGGCGCGGTCCAGCCACGCGTCCTCATCGGAGACCGCGCCCCGGGAGGCGATGGCCTCGGCGCCGCCCTGCGGCAGCTCCGGCATGGTGCCGATCAGCCCGGTCGCGGCCGCCTGGGAGGCGCCGATGGTCGGGCTGCCGGTGCCGATCAGGCCGATGCCGGCGTACTGCTCCAGCTTGGCGCGGGAGTCGGCGATGTCCAGGTTGCGCATGGTGAGCTGGCCGATCCGGTCCACCGGGCCGAACGCGGAGTCCTCGGTGCGCTCCATGGACAGCTTGTCCGGGTGGTAGCTGAACGCCGGGCCGGTCGTGTCGAGGATCGAGTAGTCCTCACCGCGCCGCAGCCGCAGCGTCACCTCGCCGGTGACGGCCGCGCCGACCCACCGCTGGAGCGACTCGCGGATCATCAGCGCCTGCGGGTCCAGCCAGCGGCCCTCGTACATCAGCCGGCCGAGCCGCCGTCCCTCGGTGTGGTACTGGGCGAGCGTGTCCTCGTTGTGGATCGCGTTGACCAGCCGCTCGTACGCGGCGTGCAGCAGGGCCATGCCCGGGGCCTCGTAGATGCCGCGGCTCTTGGCCTCGATGATCCGGTTCTCGATCTGGTCCGACATGCCCAGGCCGTGCCGGCCGCCGATGGCGTTGGCCTCCATGACCAGGTCGACGGGGGAGGAGAACTCCTTGCCGTTGATCGTCACGGGGCGGCCCTGTTCGAAGCCGATCGTCACGTCCTCGGTGGCGATGTCGACCTCGGGGTCCCAGAACTTCACGCCCATGATCGGCTCGACGGTCTCGACGCCGGTGTCCAGGTGCTCCAGGGTCTTCGCCTCGTGCGTGGCGCCCCAGATGTTGGCGTCGGTGGAGTACGCCTTCTCCGTGCTGTCGCGGTAGGGCAGCCCGTGGGCGAGCAGCCACTCGGACATCTCCTTGCGGCCGCCGAGCTCGGTCACGAACGCCGCGTCCAGCCAGGGCTTGTAGATCCGCAGGTGCGGGTTGGCGAGCAGGCCGTAGCGGTAGAACCGCTCGATGTCGTTGCCCTTGAAGGTCGAGCCGTCGCCCCAGATCTGGACGTCGTCCTCGAGCATCGCGCGCACCAGCAGTGTGCCGGTGACGGCACGGCCGAGCGGCGTGGTGTTGAAGTACGCCCGCCCGCCCGAGCGGATGTGGAACGCGCCGCAGGTCAGCGCCGCCAGGCCCTCCTCGACCAGCGCGGCACGGCAGTCGACCAGACGCGCGATCTCGGCACCGTAGGCCTTCGCACGGCCGGGCACCGAGGCGATGTCGGGCTCGTCGTACTGGCCGATGTCGGCGGTGTAGGTGCACGGGACGGCGCCCTTGTCGCGCATCCACGCGACCGCGACGGAGGTGTCGAGACCGCCCGAGAAGGCGATGCCGACGCGCTCGCCGGCGGGCAGGGAGGTGAGGACCTTGGACATAGAAAGAGTATGTATCACTTTGCATAGTCATGCAAGCCGGATATGCGGAATCGCGGAATCACCTTCTCTGCTGCTCCCGCTCAGGAACTCTCCGGGCCGGAACCTCCGAGCGCCCCCAGGATCCGCTCCGCCGCCAGCGTCGGTGTCAGCTCGCCCTCCCGGACCTGCTGCTCCAGGGCCGGCGCCAGCGCCCGTACCGCCGGGTCGGCGTGCAGACGGCCGAGGAGCTCGTCGCGGACCATGGTCCAGGTCCAGTCGACCTGCTGGTCACAGCGCTTGACCGTGAGGCGGCCGGTGGAGTCCAGCAGCGTGCGGTGCTGTTCGAGGCGCTCCCACACCGTGTCCAGACCGCTCGACTCACGGGCGCTGCAACTGAGCACGGGCGGGGTCCAGAACGCGTCCTTGCCGTGCATCAGCCGCAGCGCGCCCGCCAGCTCCCTGGCGGCGGCACGGGCGTCGCGCTCGTGCGGGCCGTCCGCCTTGTTCACGGCGATCACGTCGGCCAGTTCCAGGACGCCCTTCTTGATGCCCTGGAGCTGGTCGCCCGTGCGGGCGAGGGTGAGCAGCAGGAAGGAGTCGACCATGTTCGCGACTGCGGTCTCGGACTGCCCGACGCCGACCGTCTCCACCAGGACCACGTCGTAGCCCGCCGCCTCCATCACCACGATCGACTCACGCGTCGCCTTGGCGACCCCGCCCAGCGTGCCCGCGGTGGGGGAGGGGCGGACGAACGCCGCCGGGTCCACGGCCAGCCGTTCCATGCGCGTCTTGTCGCCCAGGATCGAGCCGCCGGTACGGCTGGAGGACGGGTCGACGGCGAGCACCGCCACCCGGTGCCCGAGCCCCGTCAGCATCGAGCCGAACGCGTCGATGAACGTCGACTTGCCCACGCCCGGCACCCCGCTGACCCCGATCCGCCGGGCCCGGCCGCTGTGCGGCAGCAGCTCGGTCAGCAACTCCTGGGCCAGCACGCGGTGCTGGGGGCGGGTCGACTCGACGAGCGTGATGGCCCGGGCGATGATCGCCCGCTTCCCGTCGAGTACGCCCTTCACATACGCGTCGACATCGATCACAGGTCGTGCCCGAGTCCGTCCGACAGTCGCTTCACCAGGTCGTACGCCGCGTCCGGGATCACCGTCCCGGGCGGGAAGACCGCCGCCGCGCCCATCTCCAGCAGCGTCGGCACGTCCTGCGGCGGGATCACCCCGCCGACCACGATCATGATGTCCTCGCGCCCCTCCTCGGCGAGCTGCTCACGCAGCGCCGGGACGAGGGTGAGGTGACCGGCCGCCAGCGAGGAGACGCCGACGATGTGCACGTCCGCCTCGACGGCCTGCCGGGCCACCTCGGCGGGAGTCTGGAACAGCGGGCCGACGTCCACGTCGAAGCCGAGGTCGGCGAAGGCGGTCGCGATCACCTTCTGGCCGCGGTCGTGGCCGTCCTGGCCCATCTTCGCGACCAGGATGCGCGGGCGGCGGCCCTCGGCCTCGTCGAAGGCGTCCACCAGCGCGCGGGTGCGGTCCACGGACGGGGACTCCCCTGCTTCGTTGCGGTACACACCGGAGATCGTACGGATCTGGCTCGCGTGCCGGCCGTACACCTTCTCCAGGGCGTCGGAGATCTCCCCGACCGTGGCCTTGGAGCGGGCCGCGTGCACCGCCAGCTCCAGCAGGTTGCCCTCGCCGCCGGCGGCCCGGGTCAGCGCGTCCAGCGCGTCCTGGCAGGCCCGCTCGTCCCGCTCGGCGCGCAGCCGCCGCAGCTTCTCGATCTGCTGCGCCCGCACCGAGGAGTTGTCGACCTTCAGCACGTCGATCTGCTCGTCGGTCTCCACCCGGTACTTGTTGACGCCGATGACGGGCTGGCGGCCCGAGTCGATCCGGGCCTGCGTGCGGGCCGCGGCCTCCTCGATGCGCAGCTTGGGGATGCCCGCGTCGATGGCCTTGGCCATGCCGCCCGCGGCCTCGACCTCCTCGATGTGCTGCCAGGCCCGCCGGGCCAGGTCGTACGTCAGCTTCTCGACGTACGCGCTGCCGCCCCACGGGTCGATCACGCGGGTCGTGCCGGACTCCTGCTGGAGCAGCAGCTGCGTGTTGCGGGCGATGCGCGCCGAGAAGTCGGTGGGCAGGGCGAGCGCCTCGTCGAGGGCGTTGGTGTGCAGCGACTGCGTGTGGCCCTGCGTCGCCGCCATGGCCTCGACGCAGGTGCGCGTCACGTTGTTGAAGACGTCCTGCGCGGTCAGCGACCAGCCCGAGGTCTGCGAATGGGTGCGCAGGGACAGGGACTTGGCGTTCTGCGGGTCGAACTGCCTCACCAGCTTCGCCCACAGCAGGCGCGCCGCCCGCAGCTTGGCGACCTCCATGAAGAAGTTCATGCCGATCGCCCAGAAGAACGACAGCCGCGGCGCGAACGCGTCCACGTCCAGGCCGGCTTCACGGCCCGCCCGGATGTACTCCACGCCGTCCGCGAGCGTGTACGCCAGCTCCAGGTCGGCGGTCGCACCCGCCTCCTGGATGTGGTAGCCGGAGATGGAGATGGAGTTGTAGCGGGGCATCCGCTGCGAGGTGAAGGCGAAGATGTCGGAGATGATCCGCATCGACGGCTTCGGCGGATAGATGTAGGTGTTGCGGACCATGAACTCCTTGAGGATGTCGTTCTGGATGGTCCCGGCCAGCTTCTCGGGCGGTACGCCCTGCTCCTCCGCCGCCACGATGTACAGCGCCAGCACCGGCAGCACGGCGCCGTTCATCGTCATCGACACGGTCATCCTGTCCAGCGGGATCCCGTCGAACAGCTGCCGCATGTCGTAGATCGAGTCGATGGCCACGCCCGCCATGCCGACGTCACCGGTCACGCGCGGGTGGTCGCTGTCGTAGCCGCGGTGCGTGGGCAGGTCGAAGGCGACCGACAGGCCCTTCTGGCCGGCCGCGAGGTTGCGCCGGTAGAAGGCGTTGGACTCCTCGGCCGTGGAGAAACCGGCGTACTGGCGGATCGTCCAGGGCTGGTTGACGTACATCGTCGGGTACGGCCCGCGCAGGTACGGCGCCGCGCCCGGGTACGTCTCCAGGAAGTCCAGGCCCTCCAGGTCGCGCCCGGTGTACAGCGGCTTGACCGCGATGCCCTCCGGGGTCTCCCAGAGCAGGTCGTCGCCGCCGGAGGCGTTCTTGACCGCCGTACGCCACTCGTCGGGGCCGCCGTCCGAGGACGGGGTCCCCAGCTCGATCCCGGAGAAGTCGGGGACGGAACGGTCGGAGGGGGCGGTCATCAGGACACTCCCATGCGGTCGAGGGTCGCGGAGAGCACGGCCACGGCGTCGCAGCCCGCGAAGACGTACGCGTCGACACCGGCGTACTGCCCGGGACGGCCCGCGAGGAACACATGCCGTGCGCCGGCGGCCTTCAGGGCCTCGGCGGTGGCCTCGGCCTGCTCCCCGTACAGCGCGTCGCTGGAGCACAGCACGGCCTCCGTGGCGCCGCTGTCCTCGAAGGCGCCGTCCGCGACGGGCTCGATGCCGCCCGCCTGGAAGAGGTTCGAGGCGAAGGTGAGGCGCGCGGTGTGCGCGGCGGCCGGGCCGATCGCGGCGAGGAAGATCCGGGGCCGGGAGCCGGTCTTCGCGAGGTGGGCGTCGGAGCGGGCGCGCAGCGCCTCGAACTCCTCGTCGCGGCGCACCCGCGGCAGCCCGCCGGACGGCGGCTCGGGCGCGCTCTCGCGGACCACCGGCTTCTCCGCGAGATACGGGAACTCGCTGACGCCCGTGACGGGTTCGCGCCGCTTCGCCAGCTTCGTACGGCGGGCCTGCCAGGTGTCGGCCAGGTCCCGCGCGAGGTCCCCCGAGCGCAGGGCCGCCGCCTGGCCGCCGAGCCGCTCGATCCGCCGGAAGAACTCCCAGCCCGCGTGGGCGAGTTCGTCGGTGAGCCGCTCCACGTACCAGGAGCCGCCCGCCGGGTCGATCACCCGGGCGAGGTGCGACTCCTCGATGAGGATGGTGGAGGTGTTGCGGGCGATACGGCGCGCGAACGCGTCCGGCAGCCCGAGGGCGTGGTCGAAGGGCAGCACGGTGACCGAGTCGGCCCCGCCCGCCCCGGCGGCCAGCGTGGCGATGGTCGTGCGCAGCATGTTCACCCACGGGTCGCGGCGGGTCATCATCACCGGGGACGTCACGACGTGCTGGAGCTGCGCCCCGGCGCGCGGCGCCCCGCAGACCTCGGCCACCCGCGCCCACAGCCGGCGCGCGGCCCGCAGCTTGGCGATCGTCAGGAACTGGTCGGCGGTCGCCGCGTACCGGAACTCCAGCTGCGCACAGGCCTGTTCGACGCTCAGCCCGGCCTCGGTGAGGTGCCGCAGATACGCCACGCCCGTGGCCAGCGAACAGCCCAGCTCCTGGGCGGCCGAGCCGCCGGCCTCGTGGTACGGCAGCGCGTCCACGGTCAGCGCCCGCAGCCCCGGATACCCCTCGGCACACAGCCGCGCCAGCTCCGCCGCCGGGGCTACGTCGACCTGCTGTCCGCTGCGGGCCTCCTGGCCCAGCGGGTCGGCGCCCAGATTGCCGCGCGCCGCCTCACGGGCGACGCCGCGCTCCTCGTACAGCCGCAGCAACTCCCGCGCGGCGGGCCCGCAGTCACGCCCCGCGTCGAGGACGACGGGGGCGAGGTCGAGAAGGACGCCGTCGAGGACCCGGCCGAGCTCCGGCACCGGGATGCCGCCTTCCCCCACTGCCAGCCACAGGGAGGTGACGCCGTTCTCGAGGTCCGCGAGCACCGCGCCGCCATCGGCCACCGTGTGCCGCTGCCGTACGTCCCAGCCGCCGAGCGTGTTCCCCTCGGCCCGGCCGGCCCGCACGAAGGGTGCGAATCCGGGCAGGCCCGGCTCGGGCGCGGTGTCGTGCGCGGTGTAGAGAGGCCGGGTGCGCAACCCGTCCTCCAGCGCGGTGGACAGGGCTTCCTCGGCCTCGGCGCCCTCCACTTCCTTGCCCGACCTGCGCAGCACACCCGCCACAAGGCGCTGCCACTGCTCATGGGGCACATCAGGGAAGTCGCCGGCCAGCTCGAGCCCGTCGTCAGGCAGGACCGTCATGCTCGGATGCTAGGACACCGACACAGAGGAGCAGCAGTGGGCGAGGCTGTGACCTTTCCCTCGCCGTTTCTGTGATCCCGATCTCCCCTCCGCACGGCTCCGCCCGGGATCGTCGCCCATGCCGGCGCAGGGCGTCAATGACCCGTCGTCACGGGGCGGAGCACCGCGATGAGATACCCATGTCACCCGCCGGCCACCGGATGGCGGAACCGGCCCGGAATTCCCCCGAAGACCGGTACCGGCCGGACGCGAGAGGGGAGGTTCACGGGGCAACCGGACAGGGAGCAGCCCCCGGACAGGGAGCCGCCCTACGACAAGGAGCGTCCACGCCATGGGTACCGCCGTCCACGTCCCGCAGACCCGGGACATGATCGGAGACGAGCTCTCCGGAGACGAGGCGTTCACCGCCCTGCGCCACTACGGAGGGCTGCGGCTGCTGGCCGACTCCTTCGCACGGTTCCGGTACGCGGACGGCTTCACCAACGCGCGGGCCCTCGCCTTCCAGGTCGTGCTCGGGCTGGTCCCGTGCACCGTGGCGCTGGTCGGGCTGGCCACGTCGGTGCACACGGAGGGCGTGGGCCGGGTCATCGAGCTCACGCTCGGCCGGATCGTGCCGGGTGCCAGCGCGCGGATCGTCGAGGACGCCTTCGAAGGGACACGGCGCACCGCGCACGGCGATGTCTGGGGCACGCTCGCCCTGTGGCTCGGTCTGGGCTTCGCGCTGCTGAACCTCGCCTCGGCCATGGGCCAGATCGAGCGCGGCGCCAACCGCATCTACGGCATCGAGCGCGACCGTCCCTTCCCGCGCAAGTACGGGCGGGCGATCGTGCTCGCTCTCGCCGCCGGTCTGCCC
The DNA here is from genome assembly GCF_001270025.1 of Streptomyces azureus. Lineage (NCBI taxonomy): Bacteria > Bacillati > Actinomycetota > Actinomycetes > Kitasatosporales > Streptomycetaceae > Streptomyces > Streptomyces azureus. The sequence goes on from NZ_DF968307.1 coordinate 48,628, forward strand.
CTGGTGCTGGGGTTCGTCGTACTCGTCGCCGGCGAGGCCGTGGGCGACGCCGTGGCGGACTCGGCCGGCTGGGAGGACAGCGGGGCGCGGTGGTGGGGTGTGCTCGACATCCCCGTGGGGCTCGCGCTGGCCTGGGTGGCCTCCGCCGTGATCTTCCGCTGGTCGCCCCGCCGCGTCCAGCCCGGCTACACCTGGCTGGCCTTCGGTTCGGCCGTGCATCTGCTGCTGTGGGTGTCGGCCACCTGGCTGCTCGCGCTGTACGTCGAGGAGAGCGGTGCCTTCGGGGCCGTGTACGGGCCGCTCACCGCCTTCATCGCCCTGCTGCTGTGGGCCAACCTCACCGCCGTCGCGCTCTTCCTCGGCATCGCGTTCGCCGCCCAGCTGGAGGCGGCCCGCGCCGGCATCGAGTCAGCCGTCCAGCCGGACCCGGGACCCGGCGCGTGAGCCCGGACGACAGACAGCAGGCGGGGGCTTCGGGTCAGGACTGTGCGGGACGTGGCCGGCCGGTCTTCGCGTCCGCGTGCCGGGCGGGCTCGGGTGCGGTCATGTCGAGCAGGAGCATCGCGTCGTGGTCGGGGCTGCCGGGTTCGGCGGTGTAGACGCAGAGGCGCTGGCCGGGCGTGCCTTCGAGGTGCATGTTCTGTCCCCTGAGGGTCAGGACGCCGACCTCGGGGTGGTGGAAGGTCTTCTGGACCTTCTTGCGGCCGATGACCTCGTAGCGTTCCCACAGCTTGGCGAAGTCGGGGCTCTTGAGCACGAGTTCGCCGACGAGGCCGGCCAGGTCGGGGGCGTCGGGGCTGGTGCCGGCCTGGGCGCGCAGCCGGGCGACGCAGGCGCGCACCAGGGGCTCCCAGTCGGGAAACAGCTCGCGAGCCGCAGGGTGCAGGAAGAGGTAGCGGGCGAGGTTGCGCTGCTTGGCGGGCCAGTCGGCGAGACCGGCGTACAGGGCGAGGCCGCCGGGGTTCCAGGCGAGCAGGTCCATGCTGCGGCTGACGATGTAGGCGGGGTTCGGCCGCATCGTCTCCAGCAGCAGTTTCAGGTGCGGCCGGACGGTCCGGCTGGGCGGGGGAGGCGGCTCGGGAGCGTAGTTCGCGGCCCGGGCGGCGAGTTCGCGCAGATGGTGGTGTTCCTCGTCGTCGAGGCGCAGGGCGCGGGCGAGGGCGTCGACCACGCCGGGGCTCGGCCGGGTCTCCTTGCCGCGTTCCATGCGGACGTAGTAGTCGATGCTGACCCCGGCGAGGGAAGCCAGCTCCTCGCGGCGCAGGCCGGGCGTGCGGCGTACGCCCGCGCCCGGGGTGAAGCCGACGCTCTCGGGGCTGGTCTGGGTGCGGCGGGCGCGCAGGAAGCGCCCCAGTTCGTCACCGGTGGTGTGCTGCTCGGCTGCCATGGAGCCAGTGTCGCAACGCCGCCACCAGGACGGTATCCGCGAGGGGGGCCCTGTCATACCCACCGCTGTTCACCCCCCGGAAGGGCCCGGCCTCCCTGGCGGGCGGGCAGGGGCGCACGGTGGGTGACGTCAAGCAACCTGCGAGAAGAGGAGAACTCCGTGCGCGCAGCCATGATGTACGGCGCCGGCGACGTCCGGACGGAGCACCGGCCCGACCCGAAGATCCAGCAGCCCACCGATGCCGTCGTGCGCACCGTCCTGTCGTGCGTGTGCGGCAGCGACCTGTGGCCCTACCGGTCCCTGCCCGCCACAGACACCGGCCGCCCGATGGGACACGAGTTCCTCGGCGTGGTCGAGGAGACCGGCTCCGACGTGTCGGGCCTCAAGGCCGGCGACCTGGTCGTCGCTCCGTTCACGTACTGCGACAACACCTGCGACTACTGCGCCAAGGGCCTGCACTTCTCGTGCCGGCGGGGCGGCCGGTACGGCTTCGACGGCGTGGACGGCGGGCAGGGCGAGGCGGTGCGTGTCCCCCAGGCCGACGGCACCCTGGTCAAGCTGCCCGTCGACGCCGACTCCGCGCTGCTGCCCTCACTGCTGACGCTCTCGGACGTGATGGGCACCGGACACCACGGGGCCGTCACGGCGGGCGTCGGCCGCGGCGACTGCGTCCTGGTCGTCGGAGACGGCGCGGTGGGCCTGTGCGCGGTCATCGCGGCCGAGCGGCTGGGCGCCGAACGGATCGTCCTGATGGGCCGCCACCAGGCCCGAACCGACCTGGGCCGCGAGTTCGGAGCCACCGACGTCGTCGCCGAGCGCGGAGAGGAAGGTGTCGCCCGCGTGCGCGAGCTGACCGGCGGCGACGGTGTGGACAAGGTCATCGAGGCCGTCGGCACCCGCCAGACGCTTCAGACCGCCCTGGCAGCGGTCGTGGACGGCGGCACCATCAGCCGTCTGGGCGTCCCGCAGTACGAGGAAGGCCCCCTCGGCCCGTCCACGATCATGCGGAACATCACCCTCACCGGCGGCGCGAGCCCGGCCCGTGCCTACATCGAGGAGCTGATGCCGGACGTCCTGGACGGCGTCATCGCACCGGGCCGCGTCTTCGACCGGAGCTTCACCGTCGACCAGGCCCCGGACGCCTACCGGGCCATGGCCGACCGCCGCGTCCTCAAGTCGCTCATCACCTTCTGACCCACTCCCCGTACGCGCGACGAACTGACTGCGCACGTTCGGTCGCGGCCAGAACCTGTCCGCAACTCTCGCTACCGTGCCCCCATGACGAACACCAAGCGGAGCGTCGCCGGCACGGCACCCCACCTGGGCACCCGGGCCCTCAACCGCGCCACCCTCGACCGCCAGTTGCTCCTGCGCCCGGCCCGGATCTCCGCCGCCGCGGCCGTCGAGCACCTGGTCGGTCTCCAGGCGCAGAACGTCAAGCCTCCGTACTACGCGCTCGCCGCCCGCCTCGACGGATTCGCCCCCGAGGCGCTGTCCCGGCTGATGGCCGACCGCGAGGTCGTCCGGATCGTCACGATGCGCTCCACCATCCACACCCACACCGCGGACGACTGCCTCACCCTCCGTCCGCTGGTGCAGCCCGCCCGGGACCGGGAGCTGACGCAGTTCCGCAAGGGACTCGCCGGTGTCGACCTGGACCGGCTCGCCGCCCTCGCCCGCGACCTCGTCGAGACCGAGCCCCGCACCATGAAGCAGCTGCGCGAGGCCCTGCTCCGGGAGTGGCCGGACGCCGACCCGCAGGCCCTGGCCGTCGCCGCCCGGTGCCGTCTCCCGCTCGTGCAGGTGACCCCGCGCGGTCTGTGGGGCCGAAGCGGGCAGGTCAGCCTGACCACCGCCGAGCACTGGCTCGGCCGTCCCGCCGGACCGGCCGCTCCGCCCGACGCGGTCGTCCTGCGCTACCTCGCCGCCTTCGGCCCGGCCTCCGTGCGGGACATGCAGACCTGGGCCGGACTGACCCGCCTGCGCGACGCCTTCGAACGTCTCCGCCCGCGACTCGTCACCTTCCGGGACGACAACGGCGTCGAGCTCTTCGACCTGCCGGACGCCCCCCGCCCCGACCCGGACACCCCGGCCCCGCCGCGCTTCCTGCCCGAGTTCGACAATCTGCTGCTCTCCCACGCCGACCGCACCCGTGTCGTCCCGCCCGAGCACCGGGGCCGCTCCTGGCAGGGCAACTTCGCCTACTGCACGCTCCTGGTCGACGGGTACCTCGCGGGTCTGTGGCGCCTGGAGGAGCACGCACTCGTCATCGAGCCCTTCGGCCGCCTCACCAGGGCCCAGCGGGAGGAGATCACCGCCGAGGGGGAGCGGATGCTGCGGGTGATGCACCCGGAGACGTCGTACGACATCCGCTTCGGCGTCGTACGCAGCTGACAGGAGCGGTGCCTCAGTCCGCCCGGCCCGTCACCGCCACCGTCAGGCCCAGGCCGATCATCGTGCAGCCACCCGCCCCGCCGATCAGGGAGAGGCGGCGGTCCGAGCCGGCGAACCAGGTGCGGGCCGCCGACGCGGTCAGGCCCCACAGCGTGTCCGTGACGAGGCCGATCGAGATCGGTACGAGGCCCAACAGCAGCATCTGCACGGGCACATGGCCCGCCGAGTGGTCCACGAACTGCGGCAGGACGGCGGCGAAGAACACCACACCCTTCGGGTTGGTGACGCCGACGACGACCCCGTCCAGGAGCGTCCGGAGATCCCCGCGAGCCGGCCCCGCCGACCGGGTGCCGATCTGCGACGCCTTCAGTTCCCCGCGGTGCCGGAACGCCTGCACGCCCAGATACACCAGATACGCGGCACCCGCCAGCTTCACCGTCAGATACACCGTCACCGATCGCTCGACCAGCGAGCCGAGCCCGACCGCGACCGCCACGACCAGCAGGTAGGAGCCGACCACGTTGCCGAGGGCCGTCGCCACGGCGGTGCGGCGGCCGTGGGCGAGGGCCCGGCCGATGACGAACAGGACGCTGGGCCCCGGGATCACGATGACCAGGAGCGACATCACGGCGAAGGCGAGGAGACGGTCGGCGGAAACCACGAGCATCACTCCCATCCGCCGCCATTCAAGCACCCGAACCCGACCGGTGGCATGCAGAGATGGAGAGGGGGCGTTGCGGGCCGCTCGTGGAGGCCCGCAACGCCCCCTGGTATGTCACCTGAGGGATACTCAGGAGTTTTGCCCGGTTACGAGTTGAGCTGCGTCGTGACCAGGTTGGAGAAGGTGGTCAGCCGGGTGTAGACACCCGGGTAACCGGCCTGGGCGCAGCCCTCCCCCCAGGAAGTGATGCCTGCCAGGACGCCCCCGATGAGCAGGGGGCCGCCGCTGTCGCCCTGGCAGGTGTCCACGCCGCCGGAGGTGTATCCGGCGCACACCATCTCGCTCCGCACGAAGTCGGAGCCGTAGGAGCTGCCGCAGCTGGAGTCGGACACGGTCGGAACGGTCGCGGTGCGCAGCTGGTTGGAGGAGCTGCTGTTCGAGGAGGTGGTGCCCCAGCCGAGGATGCGGGCGGTGGTGCCTGCCGCGTACACCGAGGTCTGCGAGGAGGAGACGTACTTCGCCGGCGTGTACGGCATCGACGTCGACAGCGTCAGCACGGCCACGTCCTCGCCGTTGGTGACGCGCGTGTAGTTCGGGTGGATCCAGATCTTGCTGACTCTGCTGACCGTGCCGTTGGTGCCGTTGAGGTAGGTGCGGCCACCGACGACGCGCACGCTGCTGGTGGTCTCGCCGACCATGCAGTGGGCGGCGGTGACGACCTTCGTGGGCGAGACCAGCGTGCCGCCGCAGAACTGGGTCTGCGAGGCGTCCGTGATCTGCATGACGAACGGGTACGCGGTCGTCGTGGTCGTCGTACCGCCGACGATCGGCTGGGGCGCGGCGACGGCGGCGGGAGCGGCGAGCAGCGCGGTCGCGGCGGCGGCAGCGCTCGCCGTGGCGAGGGCGGCGGCCTTCTTGGCACGGTTGAACCCGAACATGGGTCTCCTTGGGGAGTTGCCGGTGGGGGGTCGCGCGGGTGGGTGGTGCACGGTGACCCTGACGCCGTTGTTCGGATCTCCGTGTGCCCGGCGAGCGGCACGCGACAAAGCTAGAGCCCGGCAGCGCGGGCTCCCAATGAGGGAACCCCCTAAGGGAGTTGGGCAGGGTAAACCCTCGGTCCGGCCTCTCAAACCCTGGTGGGCGCGGTGGTAGGCAGCCGGGGGTCAGGTCGTGCGGCGGCCCGCGGCCAGCCGGACGATGTCCACCCGCGAACGGATCCCCAGCTTGCGGTAGACCCGGGTCAGGGTCGCCTCGACGGTCTTGACGCTGATGAACAGACGGGCCGCGATCTCCCGGTTGGTCGCGCCCTCCATCACCAGTGAGGCGACCTGACGCTCCATCGACGCGAGGCCCTCCAGCGCGTCGAGCGGAACGGGCGGTGCGACGGAGGCCGGCTCCACCGCCGAGGGACCGGCCGCGGCGGCCGCGTCGACCTGCCGCAGCCAGGGCAGCGCCCGGCAGCGCCTGAACAGCCGGGCGGCCTCGTCGTACGACGCCGACCCAGGCAGGGGAGTCCCGCCGCTGCGGGGGAAAGCGGCGGTCTGGGCGCGCAGCCGGGCCAGCGCGAAGGCGGCCCGCGCCTCCTCGAGGCCGTAGCCCAGCCTGCCGAGCCGGTCCTGAACGGACGTCAGGCGGACCAGGGCCGCCTCGTGTTCGCCGCGGGCCGCCCGCACCAGTGCCTCGGCCCGGTCGAGGACGGCCAGCACGCTCTCCCGGCCCAGCCGCAGCGCGTGCACCCGTGCCGTGTCGATGACGTCCTGGGCCTCGCCCGGTTCGCCGATGCGGACCAGGGCCTCGGCGAGGTCGCAGTGCCAGCGGCCGCGCGCCGGGTCGTTGATGCCGAGGCCCTGCTCCAGCTCGCGCACCCGGCGCAGCGAACGGACCGTGGCCGCCGGGTCCCCGGCCACCAACTGGGCGTAGCCCAGCGCCGCCAGGGCCCGGGACAGGTACATCTGGTCGCCGTCGACCTCGGCGTGGTCGGCCGCTTCACGGGCGAGGGCCAGCGCCCGGTCGACATCCCCGGCCGAGGCCTCCGCGAGGGAGGCGAGCATCGCCGAGGCACCCTCGCCGATCCCGGCGTCCCGGGCGAGCCGCAGGCTCTCGCGGGCCAGGTCCAGGGCCCGGCCGCAATGCCCCGAGCGCAGTTCCGTGTCGGCGAGGAAGCGCAGGAAGTGCACCTCGCTCTCGACCATGCCGCGCCTGCGCACCTCGCGCAGCAGCGCGGTGATGGTCGCCCGCGCCTCGGGCAGCTGGTCGCTCATGATCAGCCAGCGGAACCGGGCCGAGCCGGCGCCGTTGTGGTGGCAGGCCACGTACGGGTCCTGCGGCTCCTTCAGCGCCCGTTTGACGGTCTCGGGGGCGCCCGGGTGGCCCATCAGGGTCTCGGTTGAGGCCTGGAAGGACAGCGCCATCAGCTCGGTGCGCCGGTCCTCGCCGCGGGCGGCCAGCTCCGCCGCGTGCGCGGCCTCCTGCCGGGCCTCGGCGAAGTCGCCCTCGACGACCAGGCCGCGCCAGGCCAGCTGGTAGTGAACCAGGGCCAGCAGCCGCGGGTCGTCGCCCGCGTCGGCCAGGACCTGCGGGAAGACGGCGTCGACCTCGCCGAGCGCCTGCCCGGCCGCCTCGATGACCACCATCCAGGCCCGTACCCGCTCCGCGGGCACGCTGGCCCGGGCCAGCACGTCCCGGGCGATGTCCCGGGCGAGGTCGGCCTCACCGGCGGTGATGGCGTCCTCCGCGGCCTGGAGCCGCCGCTCGTCCGGGCCGGGCGTACTGTCCGCCGGGGTGTGCCGGGCCGCGAGCAGCCCGAGCGAGGCGGCCACGGACGGTGCCCCGCGGTCCCGGGCCAGCGCACCGGCCTCGGCGAGCCGGGCCGCCACCTCCGGGTCGGTGCCGGTGGTCGCCAGGGCCAGGTGCCGGGCCCGCTCGATCGGGTCGGAGGCCGCCGTGGACAGCGCGGCGTGCACGGCCCGCCGCTCCTGCGCCGGGGCCTCCGCGTACAGCGCGGCCGAGATCAGCGGATGCGCGAACCGTACGGCGGGGCCCTCCGGCTCCGTCGCCAGCAGTCCCAGCGCGGCGGCCTGCGCGGTCTCGGCCTCGGCGTGCTCCCGGCCGGCCGCGTGCAGCAGCGCCAGCGTGGGCCGGGCACCGGCACTGGCCACGAGCAGGGTGCGGCGCGCCTCGTCGGACAGCATCTCCAGCCGGCTCAGCACCAGCGCCCGCAGCGAGGTGGGCACGGGCAGGGGCTCGCCGGGCCGGGGCCGGGTCGGGCTCTCGGCCAGGGCGCGGCCCAGCTCCAGCGCGAAGAGCGGGTTGCCGCCGCTGGTGCGGTGGATGTCGCGGATCGTGGAGCGGGACAGGGGGGTGTAGCCGCGGTGGTCGAGCAGCGCGGAGACCTGCGTACGGGACAGCGGGCCCAGCCGGACGGCGAGCGTGTCCGGCGGGGACGCGCGTAGATGGCGGTCGTACTCCTGGCCCTCGGTCCGCACCGCGCACAGCATCTGCACGGGCGTGTCGCCCAGCCGGCGGGCGGCGAAACCGAGCAGCTCGGCGCTGGCGGCGTCCAGCCACTGCAGGTCGTCGGCGACGACCAGCACCGGGCCCTTGGCGGCGAGGGCGCGCAGCGCCGACAGTACGGCGAGGCGCAGCGCGAGCCCGTCGCGCTGGAGCGTGGACTCGCCGCGCCCGGTGAGCGCGGACTCCAGGGCGGTGCGCTGAGCGGCGGGCAGCGCGCCGGAGACCTCGTCCAGGACCAGGCCGAAGAGGTCGGCCAGCGCCAGGAAGGGCAGGTGGGATTCGGACTCGGTGGCCGAGCAGCGCAACACGGTCCGGGCCGCGCCGGCGTAATCCGCGGCCAGTGCCCGCAGGACCGTCGATTTCCCAATTCCCGCGGGGCCGTGGAGCAGCACACTGCCGCCTCGGCCGAGCTGTTCACGCGCCGACGTGAACAGGTCCTCCCGGCCGATGACCACGTCGGGGCGGCTCCTGGGAGGCTCCTGGAAGTCCCGTCGCACGGTCACCGCTCCCCTCCGTGTGTCGTGTCCTGGCCAATATTAGGCAACAGTTCTTTGAATTTCGGACGGACGGCGTGGTGAGGGAAATAACAACGGAGGCCCGCGCGCGAATTCATCGGGCTCCCGAATGCGGCGGAACGCGACGGTGGCGCCCGTCCGGGAACCCGTCGGCATATCGAACAGGCAAGGGTAACGGAAAACATCGCAAACCTACGGCAACCATCCCGCCCGGCGCGCGGCGACCACGGCCTCGCCTCGGGTCCGGGCCCGCAGCTTCCGCATGGCCGACCGCAGATACGCCTTGACGGTCTCGGGCGTCACGCCCAGCCGCTCGGCCGCGACCGCGTTCGTGGCCCCCGCGGCGACGCACGCCAGCACGTCCACCTCCCGCGGCGCGAGCCGGACCCGGTCCGACGGGATGGAATCGGCCGTCAGCAGGGCACACGCGTCGAGCAGCTCGGCCCGCAGCTCCGGATCCGCGATCTTCGGGGCCAACGCCCGCAGCGCCGCGTGCGCCTCCCGCACCTGCTCCCGTCCCACGCCGGCCCCGCCCTCGGCGGCGAGCGTGCGGGCCTCCTCCCGCACGACCAGCGCCCGCTCCACGTCCCGCGCCGCCTCGACGGCCTCGTCCAGCATGCGCCCGCCCAGCGGCAGGGCCGTGCGCAGCGCCCCGTACAGCACCCCGCGCACCGAGTGCCGCACGACCACCGGCACGGCCAGCACCGAGCGCAGTCCCTCCACCGCCACCGGGGCGTCGTACTCGTGGCTGATCTGCCGCGACGCCGAGTAGTCCGTCACCACGCACGGCCGGGCGAGCACCACGGTCTTGCCGCCCAGCCCGTTCCCGGACGTCACCACCAGCGAACGCAGGGCGTGCGTCGCCGTGCCGCTCAGTTCGCTGATGCGCATCTGCCGCCCGGCCTCCATCAGGCCGCCGAAGGCGACCGGAAGGCCGGTGGCGCGCCGCAGACGGAGCAGCGCGTTCCGTATCTCGACCGCGTCGGACGCGTCTGCTGTCACCTGCTCGCCCCTTCACTACGGCTCCTGCGCGGGCGCACCCCCGTTCGGGGGTAGTGAGACCTGCATCACGGATTACACGATGGTTCGGAGCCGCCCGGCAATGGTCCGGCACCAAGGAGGACGAATGGCATCGGCGACGGAGGTGTTCCGCAGCGCGCGGGACTTCCTGCTGGAACACCGCGAGGACTACGGCACGGCCTACGAGGGCTTCCGCTGGCCCCGTCCCGACTGCTTCAACTGGGCGCTCGACTGGTTCGACGAGATCGCGCACGGCAACGCCCGCACCGCGCTGCACATCGTCGAGGAGGACGGCCGCGAGACACAGCTGTCCTTCGGGGAGATGTCCGTACGCTCGGCCCAGTTCGCCAACTGGCTGCGGGCCCGGGGCGTGCGCGCCGAGGACCGGATCCTCGTGATGCTCGGCAACCAGGCCGAACTGTGGATCACCGCGCTCGCGGCGATGAAACTGCGAGCCGTGGTCATCCCGGCCACCCCGCTGCTCGGCCCCGCCGACTTGCGTGACCGCGTCGACCGCGGCCGGGTCCGGCACGTCATCGCGCGCTCCGAGGACACCGGCAAGTTCGCCGAGGTCCCCGGCGACTACACCCGCATCGCCGCGACAGACGCGGGAACCGTGCCCGAGGGCTGGCTGCCGCTGGACGACGCCTACGGCGCCTCCGCCGACTTCACGCCCGACGCCCCGACCCGGGCCGACGACCCGCTGATGCTGTACTTCACCTCGGGCACCACCGCCCGGCCCAAACTCGTCGAGCACACCCACACCTCGTATCCGATCGGGCACCTGTCGACCATGTACTGGATCGGCCTCAAGCCCGGCGACGTGCATCTGAACATCTCCTCGCCCGGCTGGGCCAAGCACGCATGGTCCAACCTCTTCGCCCCCTGGAACGCCGAAGCGACCGTCTTCCTGTACAACTACACGCGTTTCGACGCCGCCCGTCTCATGGCCGAGATGGATCGGGTCGGGGTCACCACGTTCTGCGCCCCGCCCACCGTCTGGCGCATGCTCATCCAGGCCGACCTGACACAGCTGCGCACCCCGCCCCGCGAGATCGTCGCCGCCGGTGAGCCACTCAACCCGGAGGTCATCGAGCAGGTCCGCCGGTCCTGGGGCGTCACCATCCGGGACGGCTTCGGCCAGACCGAGACGGCCGTGCAGGTCGCCAACAGCCCCGGCCAGCCGCTGAAGACCGGCTCGATGGGCCGGCCGAGCCCCGGCTACCGCGTCGAGCTGCTGGACCCCGTCTCGGGCGCGCCGGGCGTGAGCGAGGGCGAGATCGCGCTCGACCTGTCGCACCGCCCCGTCGGCCTGATGACCGGCTACCACGGCGACGCGGACCGCACGGCGGAGGCGATGGCCGGCGGCTACTACCGCACGGGCGACATCGGCGCGCGGGACGCGGACGGCTACATCACCTACGTCGGCCGCGCGGACGACGTCTTCAAGGCGTCCGACTACAAGATCAGCCCCTTCGAGCTGGAGAGCGCGCTGCTGGAGCACGAGGCGGTGGCCGAGGCGGCCGTCGTGCCCGCGCCGGACGAGCTGCGGCTCGCGGTGCCGAAGGCGTACGTCGTCCTGGCGGCGGGCTGGGAGCCCGGCCCCGACACCGCGAAGGTGCTGTTCGAGCACTCCCGTGAGGCCCTGGCTCCCTACAAGCGCATCCGACGCCTGGAGTTCGGCGACCTGCCCAAGACCGTCTCGGGCAAGATCCGCCGCATCGAGCTGCGCGAGGCCACGGCGGCCGGGTCGGACGCCGAGTACCGCGAGGAGGACTTCCGGTGAACTCGTACAGTCACGGAACCAGCGAGACGGCCCTGCTCGGCGACACCATCGGGGCCAACCTGGACCGCGCCGTGGCCACCTGGCCGGACCGTGAGGCGCTGGTCGACGTGCCGTCCGGGCGGCGCTGGACGTACGCGCGGTTCGGCGCGGCCGTCGACGAGCTGGCCTCCGCCCTCCTCGCCTCCGGGGTCGCCAAGGGCGACCGGGTGGGCATCTGGGCGGTCAACTGTCCCGAGTGGGTCCTGGTCCAGTACGCCACGGCCCGCATCGGCGCGATCATGGTGAACATCAACCCGGCCTACCGCACCCACGAGGTCGAGTACGTCCTCAACCAGGCCGGGATCTCCCTCCTGTTCGCCTCCCTCGGCCACAAGACGAGCGACTACCGGGCGATGGTCGAGCAAGTGCGGGGCAGATGCGCCGAGTTGCGCGAGGTCGTGTACTTCGGCGACCCGAGCTGGGACGCACTGCTCGGACGGGGGACACCCGGCGCCCGGATCGCGGACGACGGCCTGTCCTGCGACGACCCGATCAACATCCAGTACACGTCGGGCACGACGGGCTTCCCCAAGGGGGCCACCCTCTCCCACCACAACATCCTCAACAACGGCTATTTCGTAGGGGAGTCGATCGCCTACACCGAGCAGGACCGGGTGTGCATCCCCGTGCCGTTCTACCACTGCTTCGGCATGGTCATGGGGAATCTGGCCGCCACGTCCCACGGCGCCTGCATGGTCATCCCGGCCCCGTCCTTCGACCCCGAGGCCACGCTGGAGGCGGTCCAGCAGGAGCGCTGCACCTCGCTCTACGGCGTCCCGACCATGTTCATCGCGGAGCTGAACCTCCCCGGCTTCGCGTCGTACGACCTCTCCTCCCTGCGCACCGGCATCATGGCGGGCTCGCCCTGCCCGGTGGAGGTGATGAAGCGGGTGGTCACCGAGATGAACATGGCCGAGGTGTCGATCTGTTACGGCATGACGGAGACCTCGCCCGTCTCCACACAGACGCGGCGCGACGACGACCTGGAACACCGCACCGGCACGGTCGGCCGCGTGCTGCCGCACATCGAGGTGAAGATCGTCGACCCGGCGACAGGTGTGATCCAACCACGCGGCCGGGCGGGCGAGTTGTGCACCCGCGGCTACAGCGTGATGCTCGGCTACTGGAACGAGCCGGAGAAGACCGCCGAGGCCATCGAAGCGGGCCGCTGGATGCACACCGGCGACCTCGCCGTGATGCGCGAGGACGGCTACGTCGAGATCGTCGGCCGCATCAAGGACATGATCATCCGGGGCGGGGAGAACATCTACCCCCGCGAGATCGAGGAGTTCCTCTACGCCCACCCCAAGATCCAGGACGTCCAGGTCGTGGGTGTCCCGCACGACCACTACGGCGAGGAGGTCCTCGCCTGTGTCATCCCCCAGGACCCCGCCGACCCGCTCACCCTGGACGAACTCCACGCCTTCTGCCGGGGCCGCCTCGCCCACTACAAGATCCCGAGCAGGCTTCAGCTCCTCGACTCCTTCCCCATGACGGTCTCCGGGAAGGTGCGCAAGGTGGAACTGCGGGAGAGGTTCGCGGGCGGGCAGAGGTAGAACAGCTCGGGGTCGCCGTCGTCGAGGCCGTGGACCAGACCGGCGGGTTGCCAGCCGGCTCTCAGGAGCAGTCGCTGCATGGGCTGGTTGGAGACATTGGTCGAGGTGAACAGCTTGGGCGTGGTGCACGCGGCTTCGACAGCCGTGAGGAGACGCGCGGCCACTCCCTGCCGGCGTGCGGCGGGCGCGACCGTCAGCAGAGTGAGGAAGCCCTGTTCGAAGAAGGTGTACTCCAGCACGCCGTAGCCCACGGGCCCGCGCGCGTCCTCGGCCAGCAGCGCCAGGCCCTGCTCGCACCAGCGCCGGATGCCCGCGCGGCGCGCCCGGTCTCCCGCCGCCGCGATCGGGTCCGTCTCGGTCAGTGCCGTGCGGTCCGACGCCTCGGCGCGGCGCACGACGAGCGTGCCGGGTTCGATGTCGCCCATGGGGCGCATCGTGGCAGCAGTGCGGGCCGGGCCGCGCGCGGATTACCGAGGCCCGGTCACAGTGGTGCGCGCATGCACACGCGGGGCCAGCGGTCCAGGCCGTGTCGGGCCTCCGCCGCGCGGATCTCGCGCAGGCCGGGCGTGAGGTCCGCCTCCCCGAGGGTGCGGAAGCCGAGGCGGGTGTAGTAGGGGGCGTTCCACGGGACCTCCGTGAAGGTGGTCAGCGTCAGGGCGGTCAGGCCCGCCTCGCGGGCGCGGTCGGCGGCGTACGCCAGGAGGGCCCGGCCCACGCCCCGGCGGGCAGCGCACGGGTGGACCGAGACCTGCTCGATGTGCAGGGCGCCGTCGACGGGTTCGGCGACGAGGTATGCGACCGGGTGGTCCCGTTCGTCCACCGCGACCCAGCAGCGGCCCGCCCCGCGGTAGCGCTCCAGTACGTCGAGCGCGGGCGGTTCGTCGTCGGCGATCTCCGGCATGCCGAGGTCGCGGAAGGGGGCGCCGGCGGCACGTTCGACGTCCTGGAGGGCGGGGAGCTCGGCGGCGGTCGCGGGGCGGATACGCATGGGGAGAGTATGCGGCGCGGTCGGCACCGGGATCCGGCGGCTACTCTCGTCCCTCCACCGACTCGGACCACAAGGGGAGCAGACTGTGCGCGACGCCGCCGTGACACCCGAGGGCGACCGGATCCGCTGGGTCGAACTGCCGGGACAGGAACCGCCACGCGTCTACGTGCACGGCCTGGGCGCCACGTCGCCCGCCTACTTCACGGAGACCGCGGTCCATCCCCTGCTGGCCGGCCGCCGTTCGCTGCTGACCGACCTGCTCGGACACGGCATCAGCGACCGGCCGACGAGCTTCGACTACACCCTGGAATCACACGCCGACGCGCTCGCCGCGGCGCTCACTACGGCGGGCGTTACCGGGGCGGAGCTGATCGCGCACAGCATGGGCGGTTCGGTGGCCATCGTCCTGGCCGCCCGCCACCCCCACCTGGTCTCGCGTCTGGTCCTGGTCGACGCCAACCTCGACCCGATACCGCCCGCCCCCGGATCGTCGGGCAGCAGCGGGATCGCCGCCTACACCGAGCAGCGGTTCCTGGCAGGCGGGTGGGAAGAGGTCCGCGACCGGGTCGGCCCCCACTGGTGGTCCACGATGCGTCTGGCCGGCCGGGAAGCCCTGCACCGCAGCGCGGTCCACCTCGTCCGCGGCACCGTCCCCACCATGCGTGAACTCCTGCTGGACCTGAAGATTCCCCGGACCTACCTGCTGCCCGAGGCCGACGGCCCCCTCCCGGGCGCCGACGCGCTCACCGCGTCCGGCGTGTCCGTCGTCGCGGTCCCGGATTGCGCACACAACATCATGCTGGACAATCCGGAGGCCTTCGCCCGCGTCACCGCGGCGGCACTCACGGACCAGGCCCTGCCGGACCACGCATAGCGGAGCGTCAGCCCGGCGTCGAAGGCCGCACGCCCGCCCCGTCCCGCACGACACCCGTGCTGTCCCCACGCAGCACCTCATGACCGTCCTGGTTGACGATCACGATGCCGAGTTCGAGTTCCGTCCCGGACCGCGTCCGCCTCAGCGCTCGTACCGTCACGCGCGCGGTGATGCTCTCGCCCTCCCAGACGGGTTTGAGGAACTCCCAGCTCATCCGGCGGGCGATGTAGTCCAGTCGCCCGCCGACCCGCGTCGCCAGCGACGCCGTCAGCAGACCGTGCGCCATGACCGGCCCGTCGGCCGAGACATGGTGGCGCCCCTCGTCGCCCACGAGCGAGGCGAAGGCGGCGATGTCCTCGGCCAGGATGGTGCGTTGTGCCGTGAGTACCTGACCCACCTCGAGTGCGGATGCCTTGTTCGCTCCGCCGGCTCCGAAGTCCCCGCCTCGCACCACGTTTCCCCTCGTTCCACTCGTTCCATGAGCTCGTCAGGCGGGCACGCGCTCCGGGTCGGCATAAACGCCGAACTGCCGAAGCTGTTCAAGGCGATGGCAGACCGCTCGATTGCCGCGGGACACGATGGTGAGCAGTATCCCGTGCTGATCGAGGAGTTCAGCAAACCCGGCATCGACTGACCGACCCGCGCTCCTGCCTGTCAGGGCGCCCGGTTCTCCGTGCCGGTGGCGTCCAGGGCGTCGGCCGGGGCGTTCACCGGCCGTGGTGTGCCGGTGACGTCGAGGACGAACAGCGGGATGCCGAGGGCGTCGGCGCGGGCCCGGGCGTCGTCCGCGTACCCGGCGAGGGAGAAGTACAGGCAGTCCGCCGACTCCGTCATGGCCGTCAGCCACAGGCACTCCACGTCCCGCAGGGTCGCGGGGCGCACGGCCGGGTCGACAAGGGCGACGACGCCGCGGGCGGCGAGGCCGATCCCGGACGGCGGCCGCTGGTCCGCCCGCCGGACACGCCGGTAGCCGAGCCAGCGCAGGTACAGCGCGGCGGCCGTGACGGCGTCGAGGACGGTACGGATCGTGACGGAGCGGAAGGGCGGCCGGGCGGCAGCGTCGGTGGAGTCGGCACTGGAACCGGCGTCGGCAGAGGCCGGGGCCCCCTCGGCCTCGGCAGAGGCAGCGGCCCCCTCGACGGCGGCTGCGGCGTCGCGCGGGCCGGTTTCGGCACTCGCGCCCGGCGCGCCGTCCCGGCCGGCGGCCTCGGCGTCCGTGTCGACGGTGATGTCCCGGTCAGGCCTGAGCCCGCCGTCGGCCGCCGTGCCCTGGCCCGTCGAACCGCTCCGGCCGGCCACCTCCCGCCCCTCCACGACCGGCACCCGCAGCACCACCCCGCACGGGCAGCCCACCTCCGGCCGCGGCAACTCCCCGCGTCGGCCGCAGGATGCGCACCGCACCGTCACCCAGTCGTCCTGCCAGACGCGATGGGCGACGGGCGTCACCGTCCCGTTCCGGTCGAGCCGCGGGGCGAGGGGCGCTGCGCACACGCACGGGTACGACGGCGCCGTGAAGCGGTGCTCTCGTCGGCAGGACGGACAGCGCACCGGCACGCTCTCGGCCATGGCCACTCCAGTACGGCGTCACATCGGGACAGCGCGTCCATCGTGCTCCAGCCGGCCCCCGCCTGTCCGCCGCTTGCAGGTCTCTTGACGTCCTTCTGCCGCCCCACCTACATTCATTCCAGATAGCAGAAAGCTATTTCCACAATACGGAATAGCTCACCGCGGGGCGCGACGGGAGTGCGAATCCGACAGCCGAAGCAGGAGTACTCGATGGCTCGAATGACGGCTGCCCGCGCGGCAGTTGAGATCCTCAAGCGCGAGGGCGTCACCGACGGGTTCGGTGTCCCGGGCGCGGCGATCAACCCCTTCTACGCGGCGCTCAAGGCCTCCGGCGGTATCAACCACACCCTCGCCCGCCACGTGGAGGGTGCCTCGCACATGGCCGAGGGCTACACCCGCACCCACCCGGGCAACATCGGCGTCTGTATCGGCACCTCCGGTCCGGCCGGCACCGACATGATCACGGGCCTGTACTCCGCGACCGGCGACTCCATCCCGATCCTGTGCATCACCGGCCAGGCCCCGACTGCCGTGATCCACAAAGAGGACTTCCAGGCCGTCGACATCGCCTCGATCGCCAAGCCGGTCACCAAGATGGCCGTGACCGTGCTGGAGGCCGCGCAGGTCCCCGGTGTCTTCCAGCAGGCCTTCCATCTGATGCGTTCCGCCCGCCCCGGCCCGGTCCTGATCGACCTGCCGATCGACGTCCAGCTCACGGAGATCGAGTTCGACCCGGAGACGTACGAGCCGCTCCCGGTCTACAAGCCCGCCGCCACCCGCGCCCAGATCGAGAAGGCGATCGGGATGCTGAACGCCTCCGAGCGGCCGCTGATCGTCGCGGGCGGCGGTGTCATCAACGCCGATGCCACCGAACTGCTCGTCGAGTTCGCCGAGTTGACCGGTACTCCGGTCGTCCCCACCCTCATGGGCTGGGGTGTCCTGCCCGACGACCACGAGCTGAACGCCGGCATGGTCGGCCTCCAGACCTCGCACCGCTACGGCAACGCGACCTTCCTGGAGTCCGACTTCGTCCTCGGCATCGGCAACCGCTGGGCCAACCGCCACACCGGCAGACTCGACGTCTACACCGCCGGACGGAAGTTCGTCCACGTCGACATCGAGCCCACCCAGATCGGCAAGATCTTCGCCCCCGACTACGGCATCGCCTCCGACGCCAAGGCCGCGCTGGAGCTGTTCGTAGAGGTGGCGCGCGAGCTGAAGACGGCCGGCAGGCTGCCCGACCGCTCCGCCTGGGCGGCCTCGGCGCAGGAGCGGAAGGCGACCCTCCAGCGCCGTACGCACTTCGACGACATCCCGATCAAGCCGCAGCGGGTCTACGAGGAGATGAACAAGGCCTTCGGCCCGGAGACCCGGTACGTCTCCACCATCGGCCTCTCGCAGATCGCCGGCGCCCAGATGCTGCACGTCTACCGGCCCCGCCACTGGATCAACTGCGGTCAGGCCGGCCCGCTCGGCTGGACCATCCCGGCCGCGCTCGGCGTCGCCAAGGCCGACCCGGAGGCGTCCGTCGTCGCGCTCTCCGGCGACTACGACTTCCAGTTCATGATCGAGGAACTGGCCGTCGGGGCGCAGCACAAGATCCCGTACGTCCACGTCCTCGTCAACAACTCCTACCTGGGCCTGATCCGCCAGGCGCAGCGCGCTTTCGACATCGACTTCCAGGTCAACCTGGAGTTCGAGAACATCAACGCGCCCGAGCTCGGCGTCTACGGCGTCGACCACGTCAGGGTCGCCGAGGGCCTCGGCTGCAAGGCGATCCGCGTCACCGACCCCGCCGAACTCGGCGCCGCCTTCGAGCAGGCCAAGAAGCTCGCCGCCGAGTACCGGGTCCCGGTCGTCGTCGAGGCGATCCTGGAGCGTGTCACCAACATCTCCATGTCGACGTCCAACGACATCGGCAACGTCGTGGAGTTCGAGGAACTCGCCACGGAGCCGGGCCACGCGCCGACGTCGATCAAGCCACTGAAGGTCTGACGCGTACGCAGGAGAGGGGCGGCCCGTCCGGAAGGACGGACCGCCCCTCTCACGCGCGCCTGGAGCCCGGACGTGCCGGGCCCCGCGGCCAGTCAGTCCCCGCCACCGCCACCTCCACCCCCGCCGCAGTACGAGTAGCCCCCACCGCCTCCGCCCGTACCGCGAGGCGAGTGCTTGAGGAGGCCCTTGCCGCCCACCTCTGCCCGGCGGATCAGACCCGCCCGGAGGGCGAAGCGCGGCACCAGCAGCCGCAGGGCCGCCTCGCCGTGCAGCGCGACGGCCAGCAGCCGGTCGTGGTCGGTCAGGCCGCGCCTGCTCGCGGGCAGCGGATGGCGCTGCCGCAGGTCCCGCACATGGCGGCGGGCGCCGCGCGTCGGGCCGAGCAGCGGGTAGCGCAGCAGGCCCGCCTCCGCGAGCGGAATGCGCATGAGAGCCAGCGCGAGCCGTACGTCCGGATCCTTGGCCAACGTCCGGAGACCGGCGGGCTCGTGGAGACAGACGTGCACCGCCTGGGCCAGGAGGGACGGCGCTCGCTCCGCGCTCACGGCGTCCGCGATGCCCGCCCGCATCGTCCCCGGCCGGTCCGCCTCCACCAGGCCCCTCAGACACAGGTCCACCACGGCGACGGTGACGGCGGCCCGCGGACCGTCCCCCAGCAGTGCGATCTCGTGCGGCTCCAGCCGGACCGCCGTACCGTCGCCCATGGCTTCACCCCCGTGCCGGGGCCCGCCGCCCCCGTGCCGGCGGGCCCCGTGTGTCGGGAATGTGCCCGGCCCCGGGGGCGGTTGAAGCCCCCGGGGCCGGGTTCAGAGGTTCATTTGAGGGTTCCGTACAAGGCGTACGACCGGTGCCGTAGGCGTGTTCACACCTCGTGGTGTTCCGACAGCCCCGGCCAGTCGTCCGGGCCGCCGCCCTGCCATTCGACGAGGTCGCTCTCCGCGACGTCGGTGACGTACAGGTCCGCCAGCCGCAGGATCTCGGCAACGTCGTCGGCGTGCGTGGCGACGCCCAGGGGCTCCTCGCCCAGGGTGACCCGGCGGGATCCGTCCAGGGCGGGGGGATGGACCACGACATGCGGGTGTTCGGTTGGGTGTGCCATGCCTTCAGGCTGCTGCGGCCGGGGCGGTTCCGCACCCTGAGACGGGCTGCGGTTCCGCACGCCGGGACGGGTTGGCCGTCCGGCGGCGCGAGGCTGGGCGCGACAGGACATTCGCGCCGCCGGACGGGGCCTGGGGGTGGTGCTGGTGCTGGGACCGCGGCGGGTGTGACGGAATCCGGAACGGTCTTCCCTCAGGTCGAGAAGCCCGTCCGGGTCCTTCACCACCGCACTGGCTCACACTCCGCCGCGGTCCGCGCCCTGCCCGCGTCCGTGCCCGGGGGCGACCACCCCTCATCCGGGTCGTCCCCGGGCGGTCGGACACGGTCAGGGAGTTCAGTCCTCGCGCAGGGCGCGGACCGCATCCTCCACGCGCCGCCCGTACTCGGGGTCGGCG
Source organism: Streptomyces azureus (assembly GCF_001270025.1). Taxonomy (NCBI): domain Bacteria; kingdom Bacillati; phylum Actinomycetota; class Actinomycetes; order Kitasatosporales; family Streptomycetaceae; genus Streptomyces; species Streptomyces azureus. The sequence goes on from NZ_DF968307.1 coordinate 68,415, forward strand.
GTGTGGAAGTGCGCGAGGTTCCTCTCGATCACGTCGTCACGGGAGACCTGCGCGAGGCCGCCGGCGATGCGCTCGCGGTTGCAGCGCGCGAGCTTCTCCAGCAGCTGCTGGTCCTGGAGCAGAAGCGGGCCGCCGACGCCGGCGGTGGCGGAGTTCTGGTTGTCGGCGACGGGGGCGCCGGACTCGGTGGTGAGCACGCGCTGCGGCATCGTGACCTTCCGTACGCGAGGGAAGCGGAAAAATGTTTCCGATTTGTGGAGCCTGGGGTCGGGGATCGGAGCGCCAACGTTTTGTTGAAGCGATGGGCATGGGTGGGACCGGGCGGCGCCGCCCCTTTGGGCGCGACAGGACAGGTGTCAGCGGCGGCGCCGCCCGGGGTATGGGGACCCTCGGGGTCATGAGGGTCTGCGAGGTCAGATCCGGGCGCCGGAGAGCCGCTCCACGGCCCGCAGCAGCGCCGAGTGGTCCAGGCCGCCGTCGCCCTGCGCACGCAGGGACGCGACCAGCTGGGCGACCGCGGCGCCGACGGGCAGGGCCGCGCCGACGTTGCGGGCGGCGTCCGTGACGATGCCCATGTCCTTGTGGTGCAGGTCGATCCGGAAGCCCGGCTTGAAGTCCCGGCCGATGAAGTTGTCCTTCTTGCGGGTCAGCACGGTCGAGCCGGCGAGACCGCCGTTCAGGACGTCCAGGGCCGCCTTCAGGTCCACGCCGGACTTCTCCAGGAAGACCACCGCCTCGGCGCACGCCTGGATGTTCACGGCGACGATCAGCTGGTTGGCGGCCTTCACGGTCTGGCCGGAGCCGTGCGGGCCGCACAGCACGATGGTCTTGCCGAGCGCCTCGAAGACCGGCCTGGCCTGGTCGAAGTCGGCCTGCTCGCCGCCGACCATGATGGACAGCACGGCCTCGATCGCACCGGCCTCGCCGCCGGACACGGGGGCGTCCAGCACGCGGATGCCCTTGTCCTTCGCCGCCTTCGCCAGGTCGACCGAGGTCTGCGGGGTGATCGAGGACATGTCGATCAGCAGGGCGCCGGACCTGGCGTTCTCCAGGATGCCGTCGGGGCCGTAGGCGATGGCCTCGACCTGCGGGGAGGCGGGCACCATCGTGATGACGACGTCGGCGTCCCGCACGGCCTCGGCGATCGAGCCGGCGGCCGTGCCACCGGAGGCGGCGAGGCGGTCCAGCTTCTCCCGCTCCAGGGTGAAGCCGGTGACGTCGTAGCCCGCCTTGAGCAGGTTCTCGGACATGGGGGAGCCCATGATGCCGAGGCCGATCCAGGCGATCTTGGGCAGTGCGTTGCTCATGGTGTGCCTTTCGGTGCGGGGGTCAGCGGGGCAGCCAGTCGAAGGCCTCGGCGCTCGGGCGGTCGCCCGGCTTGTACTCGAGGCCGACCCGGCCGTCGTAACCCGCCTTGCTCAGCTGGTCGAGGAGGTCTTCGAGGGGCAGCGAGCCCGTCCCGGGGGCGCCGCGGCCGGGGTTGTCGGCGATCTGGACGTGACCGGTCTTCGCGGCGTACCGCTCGATCACCTGCGGCAGGTCCTCGCCGTTCATGGACAGGTGGTAGAGGTCCATGAGGAAGCGGGCGTTGCCCAGCCCCGTCGTGTCGTTGACCTTGTCGACGACGCCGACGGCGGCCGGCGCCGACACCAGCGGATACGACGGCGACTCGGGCTGGTTGAGCGCCTCGATCAGCAGGATCGCGCCGATCCGGTCGGCGGCCCGGGCCGCGAGCGCCAGGTTCTCCAGCGCGAGCGCGTCCTGCTCGGCCGGGTCCGCGCCCTCGACGCGGTTGCCGTACAGGGCGTTGAGCGCCTTGCAGCCCAGGGAGGCGGCGAAGCCGACCGCCGCGTCGATGTTGGCGCGGAACCTCTCCGACTCCTCGCCCGGGATCGACAGGGCGCCACGGTCGGGGCCGGGCAGTTGACCGGCGTAGAAGTTGAGGCCCGTGAGCTGGATGCCGGCGTCCTCGACGGCCTTCTTCAGCGCGTCGAGCTCCGACTGTTCAGGGGTGGGCGAGTCGACCCACGGCCACCACAGCTCGACCGCTGTGAAGCCGGCCGCGGCGGCGGCCGCGGGACGCTCCAGGAGCGGGAGTTCCGTGAAGAGGATCGACAGGTTGACGTTGAAGCGCTGGTCTGCGAATCCCATCGGGCCGCGCTCCCTTCCATTAGTTTCGTATCGTGGAAGTCGCTTTCTGCTTACCGGAAGACTGCCGCCGGGTCTCGTGGCTTGTCAAGGGGAAGGGGGATGCGTCGGGACGTGATCCGTGGCCCGAAAACGTGTGAGGTCCACCGTCTGGGCGGGCGTGAGGTCGCGGCGCGGCGGGCGTCTGAGCGGTGTTGTCACCCGCGGGCGCACGCGCACCGGCCCGACCAGCGCATGCTGGTGCGGCGGGAGAGTGACGGACGCCGGCCTTGGGCGCTGAGCAGGAGGGACGCGACTCGCGTCCCTCCTGTCTCATGTTCCTCGGGGGGGACTCCCTTGACAACGACACCGTCCGGCGGCCGTCACAGACGCCGGATACGCATCGCCCTGCCCGTCGCCGTCGCCGCCGCCGGCGTCGCCGCGGCCGTCGCCGCCACGCTGATGACTTCTTCCGCCGGTGCGGCCACCGCCGTGCCGAACCCGACGATCAAGCCGGCCATCGGCTCGCCCTCGCTCTCCACCCTGGAAAAGCGCATCGCGGGTGCCCTCGCGGGCGACGACACCCCGGGGCAGACGACCGAGAAGTCGTCGCTGAGCTCCGGCACGAGCACGTCGAGCATCGACCCGAAGATCATCGGCGGCAGCGAGACCACCATCGGCACGGCCCCGTGGATGGCCCAGCTCTGGTACCACGACGACAGGAACACCCCCGAGACCAACGACGACGTGAGCTTCTTCTGCGGTGGCGCGGTCGTGGCACCGACGAAGATCCTGACCGCCGCCCACTGCGTCAGGGACGGGAGCAGGGACTACAACTGGCAGGCTCACGGCGCCGTCGTCACAGGTACTGCTCAACTGCCCACCGCCGACTCCACCGGCACCACCGACCTGCACGGCGGCCAGGCAACGGCCGTGCTGCGTCAGTGGTGGCAACCCGGGTACGACCCGGTGGACAAGGAAGTGGGGAGGTACGGGGACGACCTCGGCATGCTCACCCCGGGTCAGCTCCACCGGTGACGTGTACTGGAAGCACTTCGTGCTCAACAGCGCCCGCACCGGCGGCTCCTGGACCGACACGAAGATCGCCACCGGCTGGAAGACCCGCACCCGGATCATCGCGCCGGGCGACGTCACCGGCGACTACCTGCCCGACATCCTGTCGGTGGACTCCGGCGGGACGCTGTGGATCTACCCGGGCAAGGGCAACGGCACCTTCGGCTCCCGCTTCTCGGTCCGCACCGGCTGGAACCAGTACAACTCCGTGCGCGGCCACGGCGACTTCACCGGTGACGGCAGAGCCGACCTGCTCGCCCGCCAGGCCGGCACCGGCGACCTGTACCTGTACAAGGGCACCGGCAAGGCCGGCTCCGAGGCCTTCTCCTCCCGGATCAAGGTGCGCAGCGCCTGGACCGGCTACAACGCCTTCGACGCGGTCGGCGACATCAGCGGCGACGGCAACGCCGACTTCCTGGCCCGCACCCCCGGCGGCACGCTCTACCTCTACAAGGGCACCGGCAAGGCGACCTCCGAGATCTTCGCTCCACGGGTCTCGGTCGGCGCCGGTTTCCAGCAGTACGACATCTGGGGCTGAAACCGCAGGTGAGCGAGGCTCACCTGCGGGGACGGTCACGTACAGTGCCCATCGCCGCATGCGGTGGGAACTGTGCGCTGTGCAACCCTTGCCGCCTCTTCACCACCTGACCGCCTCGCCGCCCGGTCTCCGACGCGACCTTCCGCCCCACCCCCGGCCGCCGCCGGCACACGACGCGCCCCTGGCGCACCAGGCGGGCCAGCCGCGTCTGCCGGCGGTCGGTCGGACTTCTTCAGGCCTGCCGTGCCGCCCCGGAAACCGGTTTCCCATCGGCGAACCTCGGCGGTGGAGGACCATGGAGACCGATGGAGGGCGGGTGCCCGCGCGCGGAACGCGAAGTGCTCGCGCAGGCGGTCCGGTCCGCCACGGTGTCGGCTAGGGTCGCACAGGTCACAACGGTTCTGGGGGCACTATGCGACTGAGAGTGGAGTTCACGACCGAGCCCTTCGACCTCGACGAAGCGCCCGCGCACGCGGTGGTCGCCCGCGAGGTCGTGGAGGCCGCCGAACTGGACGCCGTGGACGTCGGCCCGTTCGGCAACACCGCCGAGGGCGGCGCCGACGCGGTGCTCACCGCAGTGGACGCCCTGCTCCGCAAGACCCTGGAGGCGGGCGCCACCCGGGTCTCGCTCCAGGTCAACGTGATCGAGGAGGGCGAGGCATGAGCGGCGCCGGGGACGAGCCGTTCATCGCGGCCGTGAAGCCCCTGGTCGACGCCATGGGCGGCGAGATGATCCCGCCCGACGAGGCGGGCCCCGACGACGTCGTCCTGTCCTGGGAGGGTGCCGACGCCGTCGCCGTACGGCTGCCGCAGCTCGCCGACTCCCTCGACCACATCCTCGCCGCCATGGAGCGCCGCAAGGGCATGCCGCTGGCCGACCTGGACCGCAAGGCCAAGCAGGAGGTCGTACGGATCCTCGAGGCGCGCGGCGCCTTCTCCGTGCGGCACGGGGTGGAGACCGTGGCGAGCGCCCTGGGCGTCAGCCGCTTCACCGTCTACAACTACCTCAACCGCGAGAAGGGCACCTGACCGGGCTCATGCCCTGGCGGGCTCATGCCCGGTTTCGCCGCCTCGCCGGGTTTCGACACACGGAATTTTCAACAAACTGTTGACGTGCTGTCGCGGGAGGGCGTTAGCTATCGGCACGCCCGTTCAGCACGAAGGCCGTACCCGGCCACGGAGGCTCCCGTGACTTCCACTTCCACGCCGCCGGGCCTGGCCCGGTTCAACGCCATCGAGGAGCACGCGGCCTTCACCGCGCTCCACGAGGCGTGCGCCTCCACGGCGTGGGCGAAGCGGCTGCTCGCCGCCCGCCCCTACGCCAGCCCCGAGGCGCTGTACGCCGCGAACGACGCCGCCACGGCGGCGCTCACGGCGGAGGACCTCGCGGAGGCGATGGCCGGCCACCCGCCCATCGGCCGCCCGAAACCCGGCGACCCCACCTCGGCCCGGGAGCAGCGCGGCATGGCCGGCGCCTCCGACGCGCTCAAGGCGGAGATGCTGGAGCTGAACCTCGCCTACCAGGAGAAGTTCGGCCACGTCTTCCTGATCTGCGCAACCGGCCGGACCGGCGAGCAGATGCGCGACGCGGTCAGGGAACGGATCGGCAACACGCCGGAGCGGGAGCGGGAGATCGTCCGCACCGAACTGGGGAAGATCAACCGCATCCGCCTGGCCCGACTCGTCGAAGAGGACTGACAGCAGCATGAGCACCTCCGCCACCGCGTCCGTGTCCACGCACATCCTGGACACCAGCGCCGGCCGCCCCGCCGAGGGCGTCGCCGTCCGGCTCTCCGCCCGCAGCGGGCGCGCGGCGGACTGGCGGGCGCTCGGCGGCTCCGCGACCGACGCGGACGGCCGGTGCAAGGACCTCCCGGCCCTGCCGGAGGGGACCACCCACGTACGGCTCGACTTCGCCGTCGAGGCGTACTTCGAAGAGAACGCGAAGTTCGCGACCAAGCAAGCCGATGCGCAGCAGGACGCCCCCGCGAATCGGGACAGCGGCGCCGGGGTGTTCTTCCCGGAGGTGGCGATCACGTTCGCCGTCGTACCGGGCGAGCACTACCACGTACCGCTGCTGCTCAACCCGTTCGGCTACTCCGTATACCGAGGGAGCTAGCTACTCATGCCCACCATTCTGGGACAGAACCAGTACGGCAAGGCCGAGAACCGAGTCGTCAAGATCACGCGGGACGGCACCACCCACCACATCAAGGACCTGAACGTCTCCGTGTCGCTGAGCGGCGACATGGACGAGGTCCACTACTCCGGCTCGAACGCCAACGTCCTCCCCACCGACACCACCAAGAACACGGTGTACGCGTTCGCCAAGGAGCACGGCATCGAGTCCGCCGAGCAGTTCGGCATCCACCTCGCCCGCCACTTCGTCACCAGCCAGGAGCCGATCCACCGGGCCCGGATCCGCATCGAGGAGTACGCCTGGGAGCGGATCGAGGCCCTCGACGCCAACCCGCAGTCCACCGGCGCCGACGAGGCCAAGCACTCCTTCGTCCGCAAGGGCCAGGAGATCCGGCTGACCCAGATCACCTACGACGGCTCGTCGTGGGAGGTGATCTCGGGCCTGAAGGACCTCGTCGTGATGAACTCGACCAACTCCGAGTTCTGGGGCTACGTCAAGGACAAGTACACGACGCTGAAGGAGGCCTACGACCGCATCCTGGCCACCCAGGTCTCCGGCCGCTGGCGGTTCAACTGGACCGACGACGGCCAGCGCATGCCCGACTGGGAGAAGTCCTACGAGCAGACGAAGAAGCACATGCTCCAGGCCTTCGCCGAGACGTACTCGCTCTCGCTCCAGCAGACGCTGTACCAGATGGGCGCGCGGATCATCGACAACCGCAGCGAGATCGACGAGGTCCGCTTCTCCCTCCCGAACAAGCACCACTTCCTGGTCGATCTGGAGCCCTTCGGCCTCAAGAACGACAACGAGGTGTACTACGCCGCCGACCGCCCCTACGGCCTGATCGAGGCGACGATCCTGCGGGACGGCTGCGAGGCGAAGATCCCCGTGGACCTCACCAACCTCTGACGTTCCCTCTTTCGGCACCCGCGGCCGGGGAACCCTTCTCCTCGGCCACGGCACTCAAACTCCCAGGGTCCTGCCGTGCCCCCTCAACCTCAGCGCAAAGGACGAACCATGGCAGCAGCCCAGCGCATCGTCATCGAGAACGGTGCGATCGCGACCGTCGACGCCGACGACACCGAGTACGCCTCCGGGCACGTCGTCCTCGCCGGCAACCGCATCGAGTCGGTCGGCGCGGGCAAGGCACCCGAGGGTCTGGAGAACGTCGTACGCCGTATCGACGCCTCCGGTCACCTCGTCACCCCCGGACTGATCAACACCCACCACCACTTCTACCAGTGGATCACCCGGGGCCTGGCCACGGACCACAACCTCTTCGACTGGCTGGTCGCGCTGTACCCGGTCTGGGCGCGCATCGACGAGCCGATGGTGCGCGCGGCGGCCCAGGGCTCGCTCGCGATGATGGCCCGCGGCGGCGTCACCACCGCCATGGACCACCACTACGTCTTCCCGCACGGCTCCGGCGACCTGTCCGGCGCGATCATCGGCGCCGCCCGCGACATGGGCGTCCGCTTCACCCTCGCCCGCGGCTCCATGGACCGCAGCGAGAAGGACGGCGGCCTGCCCCCGGACTTCGCCGTCGAGACCCTCGACGGGGCGCTGGCCGCCACCGAGGAGACCGTGCGACAGCACCACGACTCCTCCTTCGACGCCATGACCCAGGTCGCCGTCGCGCCCTGCTCGCCCTTCTCCGTCTCCACCGAACTGCTGCGGGACGGCGCCCAGCTGGCCCGCCGCCTCGGCGTACGGCTCCACACCCACGGCTCGGAGACCGTGGAGGAGGAGAAGTTCTGCCACGAACTGTTCGGCATGGGCCCGACCGACTACTTCGAGTCCACCGGCTGGCTCGGCGAGGACGTGTGGATGGCGCACTGCGTCCACATGAACGACTCCGACATCGCCGCCTTCGCCCGTACGAGGACCGGCGTCGCGCACTGCCCGTCGTCCAACGCCCGCCTCGCGGCCGGTATCGCCCGCGTCCCCGACATGCTCGCGGCCGGCGTCCCGGTCGGCCTCGGCGTCGACGGCACCGCGTCCAACGAGTCCGGCGAAC